>JAQWEK010000130.1 GCA_028704975.1 Bacteroidales bacterium
AACAGAAAAGGGACTGAAACTATGGTATCTGATGTTCTGTTTAAGTATCATGAGAATGGCCTGCCGGCGGAGAAAAAAATCTCAGTCCACGATGCAAACTATTGGGTCCACGGGGCGGGCGGAATAGATGCGGAGGTGTCTTTTATATATGATCAGAAGGGAAGACTGACGGAGGAAACAAGCATTTACCCAACCAGAAAAGGCGGAACATACGTGAATTACTCGCACAAATTCACATATAATGATAAGGGGGATTTAGCCACCATGGAGGAGAAGGAACACGTACATCTTCAGGACAATTTTTGTAACACCTCTCACGTATATAGTTACACGTATGATAAAAACGGAGATCCAACAGATTGCAATAACATGGTAACGTTGAAATACGACAAAGATCCGGAGCATCCTAAAAAACCGTCACCGAGTCCTTTTACAGGTTGTGTTACATCAAAATACATTTACAACAGAGACACGGCCGGAAACCTGATTTCATTATCTTCAAAAGATTCCAGCGGTAACATGTACTCCGTTGAATATGAGTATGACAACCACGGCAACTGGATCACCAGGACAGAATGGAGCGGTATGTCAAGAAAAATTATAAAGAGAAAAATAGAATACTATCTATAGGCGTTGCCATGCCGGGCTGAATGAGCGGTTGCAACTATTATAAATCTTATTTTGGCTCTTGTTAAAGTTTAAAAAGTTGTTTCTGAGAGGTACAAAAGTTACCTTTGCGCGCAAATGGCAGAACATCAAATAATAGTAGAAAGCCCCCAGGGCTGGAAGGATTATGAAATGCTGGATTCAGGTGACGGTTACAAGCTGGAGCGCTTTGGCAGTTATGTGCTTGCACGTCCGGAGCCTAAAGCGCTGTGGAGTAAGGATTTGCCGGAGAGCGAGTGGGAAAGGCTGGCGCACACGCAGTTTATTCCCGGTGCCGGTTTTGGCAAGCAGGGCAAGGAGGACAGCGGTACTTGGGAGCACATAAAAAAGATGCCTGATCAGTGGGCCATTGAATATTCTGATAAAGATCGTCTTGCATCCGAATGGTCAGAAAAGAGGCATGGTTTGGAAGTTCCCGACAGTTTTTCTGAGAGTGGCGGTCTTTGTGGTTTGCATTTGAAATTACGTCTTGGGCTTACGGCATTTAAACATGTCGGAGTTTTTCCCGAACAGGCGCCAAACTGGGATTGGATTTATGAGCACACAAAAACGCTTGTAAATAAAGCGGCTGTAAATCAAATGAATACCAAATCTGTCGGGAATAATGAAGGCGGCATAAAAGTTTTGAATCTGTTTGCATATACTGGCGCCGCATCTCTTGCCGCACGTGCAGCCGGTGCCGAGGTAACCCATCTGGACTCTGTTAAGCAAGTAGTCACGTGGGCAAAAGAAAATATGGAGCTCAGCAATTTGGATAATATCAGATGGATTATAGATGATGCTCTTAAGTTTGTTAGGAGAGAAGGCAGACGCGGCAATTTATACAACGGCCTCATTCTTGATCCTCCCGCTTACGGACACGGACCGGAGGGGGAGAGATGGAAATTGGATGAACTGATTTTTGATATGCTTTCAGAGTGTGCAAAAATTGTTGCCCCGCAAAATGCATTTGTTATACTTAATTTGTATTCAAATGGTTATTCTGCTCTTCTTGCTAATACTCTGCTGAAAAAGGCATTTAATGAGAGAGGAGATTTTAATTGCGGTGAACTGGTTTTAACAGATAAATTTGAGAAAATTATACCTTTGAGTGTTTACTCTAGAATGACAAGATAATATGACAATACTTGATTTGCTGTTTATTCGCTGGAACGTTTCTCCATATCTTTTACACATTGGGCATTTTGTTTTAAGATGGTATGGGATTCTATTTATAACAGGCTTTATATTAGGCTATTGGATGTTTACAAAAATTTATAAAGCGGAGGCTCTTCCTTTAAAATTGTTGGACCCTATGCTCTATATGCTTTTGATATGCGCCCTTGTTGGAGCACGCCTTGGTCACATAATCTTTTATGAACCGCACTATTACTTTGTTGAACATCCGGAGGAAATTCTTAAGGTTTGGCACGGCGGACTTGCAAGTCACGGCGGCGCAATAGCAATTTTGTTTGGAGTGTGGTGGTATGTGCACAAATACGGGAAGCAGTATCATTTTGATTTCCTGTGGGTTATGGACAGACTTGCAATAGCCGTTCCTTTTGCGGGTATGTTCATCAGACTGGGAAATCTTATGAATTCAGAGATATATGGCGTTACAACTTCTCTTCCGTGGGGTTTTATTTTTGAACGCAACGGAGAACTGCTGCCCAAACATCCCACTCAACTTTATGAGGCTCTTTCATACTGCCTGATAGGTGTGATAATGGTATTGATATATTGTTATGCTCATAAAAAAGTTCACAGAGGATTTTTATTTGGTCTGTTTTTAACTCTGTTATTTGCAGCAAGGTTCTTTATTGAATTTGTAAAGGAGCCGCAGGAGGCGTTTGAAAATAACATGTCCTTGGATATGGGCCAGTGGCTGAGCATTCCGTTTATTTTAGTTGGTCTGTTTTTCCTTGTTAGGAGTTTCTACGTAAAACTTCCAACCAGAATTTATCCTGTGGAAACGCCTTCTGTAAAGTCATAAACAAAACAAATAAGCTTTCATAAACTGTCGGGAGGCATATTATCTTTTCCCTTGACAATTAATACTTTGTTTGCTAAATTTGGGACAAATAAAGTTATTTGGGTTATGAAAAAGGTTATTGCACTTGCAGTTTTTATGCTTGCAATTTGTCTCTCTTTCCATCCTTGCAAAGCACAAAATGATAAAAACGGTCATTACATTTTAAGTAAGAAAATTGACGGGGTAGAACACATTTTTTCAGACGGATCTGATACGTCTGACGCAAAATGCAAGCAAGCCGTTCTTTTATATAATGCCGGGATATGTTACTATAAAGGCGATAGTATAGAACAAAATTATAAGATGGCAGTCAGATGTTTCCAAGTCTCTTCTGAAATGGGGCTGGTGGCTTCTCAGTATGCAATGGGTCTTTGTTACTTTTATGGGAGAGGTGTAAGAGAGAATGATTCATTAGCTTTTAGAATTTTTAAAAAATCCGCAGAACTTGGTTATCCGGCATCTTGGAGTTTACTTGGGATTGCCTATATGGATGGGCGCGGGACTAAAAAAAATGTAGCGGAGGCAATAAGATGCTGGCAAAAAGCGGCAGATGTATATAAAGACGGTTCTTCTATGCTGCATCTGGGTCAGTGTTATTTGCGCGGAGAAGGAGTGTCAAAAGACTTAGAAAAAGGAATACACTATTTGAAATTATCTGTCAGACAAAATAATGCGCGCGGAATGTATGAAATGGGCATGTGTTATTTACAAGGGATAGGAGTTGAAAAGGATAAGAAAAAAGCTGTTCAGTATTTTAATGATGGAGCGGAGTTAAGAGATGCCGCTGCCACTAATATGCTTGGTGAGTGTTATTTACGCGGAGACGGAGTTTTTCAGGATAAAGAAGAAGCATTCAAGTTGTTTAATACTGCCCGGGAGATGGGGAGTAACAAGGCTATTTATAATATGGCACAATGCTATGAGAAAGGTTATGGTGTGGAGGTTAATTCTGCAAAGGCCGCTGAACTTTATGCAAAAGTTGCGGGGAAAAAGTAAGATGATATAA
>JAQWEK010000131.1 GCA_028704975.1 Bacteroidales bacterium
GTGGTTGTTGAGGGGGGCGGAAATTTAAATGCTTCTTTGATTGAGTGCGGTTGTGTGGATGAAGTGATTGCGTTTGTGGCGCCTAAGATTATCGGCGGGAGTGATGCGGTTTCTCCGGTTGAAGGTTCAGGTATTGATTTGATGAGTAATGCGTTACAACTGTGTGATGTTGTGTCTGACGTAGTCGGGGAAGATTTTTATATAAGGGGAATTGTGAAAAAATGAAGTCAAAATAAGTTGTTCGAGATTTTGATGAAGTTGCGATTAAATAATATCGAAGTTCCAATATGTTGAATTATAGGTTTTTGAGATATGTTTACGGGAATTGTTGAAGAAATTGGGAGAGTGGTTTCTGTCCGGCGCGAGGGCTCAGGGTGCAAAATAAAAATTGCCGTAGAGCCGTTGACCGTTAATGGTAAGGCCTCTGAAAATTCTGCGTTGTCCGGTTTAAGAATCGGGGATAGTATTGCGGTAAACGGTGTTTGTCTGACCGTTACGGAGTTTGATGATTGCAGTTTTTGTGCGGAGGTGATGCCGGAGACTTTGCGCAGCAGCACTCTTGGTGCGTTGAAGTTTAATGATGCGGTGAATCTTGAGCGGGCGTTGCTTGTTGCCGGAATGCTTGACGGTCGGATAGATGAACGTACAAGTGTGCAGGCTTCCGGCCGTCTTAACGGTCATATTGTTACGGGGCATATTGACGGGACGGGAGTTATTGCATCAATGAGAGAGGAGGGGAATGCGGTTATTGTTTCTGTCCGGGCAGCAGCTGAAATCCTTAAGTATATTGTTATGAAGGGTTCTGTTGCTCTTGATGGTATAAGTCTTACCGTCAGCAAGTTGCAAGAGAATGAATTTTCAGTTTCTCTGATTCCGGAAACCAGGCGCCGTACTGTTTTGGGTCTGAAAAGAGCGGGCGATTCTGTGAATATTGAGTGTGATATTCTGGGGAAGTATGTTGAGAAATTCCTGTGCGGTTCTGCGGGAAATTGCTCAAAAAAAACAGGTGAGATTGACATGGAATTCTTGTCGCGAAATGGATTTTAATTAGATATATATGAGTGAGATTGGCAAAAATAAATTTGCAAGTGTGGAGGAGGCTCTTGAGGCTTTTAAGGCGGGGGAGCTGATTGTTGTGACCGATGATCCCGAGAGGGAGAATGAGGGGGATTTGATATGTGCCGCGCGGTGGGCGACTCCGGAAAACGTTAATTTTATGGCAGTTAACGGTAAGGGACTGATTTGCATGCCAATGAGTGCGGCTATGACTGAGCGGCTTGGATTGCCGCAAATGGTTGGTAATAACACAGATAACCACTCTACTGCTTTTACCGTTTCTATTGACCATGTTTCAACCTCTACAGGAATTTCTGCTTTTGAGCGCGCTATAACTGCCAGGAAATGTGTTGATTCTGATGTCAAGCCGTCGGATTTTCGCAGACCCGGTCACATGTTTCCGCTCCGTGCAAGAGAGGGCGGTGTTCTTGTAAGAGCCGGACACACAGAGGCTACTGTGGATATTGCGCGGCTTGCGGGAATGGAAGAGTGCGGATTGTGCTGTGAGATTATGAGGGATGACGGAACAATGATGAGGACCTCCGAACTGCTGCAATTTGCTGAACGGCACTCTCTTAAAATTATCACAATTGCAGACTTGATAACCTATCGTGAGAAAAAAGAGAAAATAATCAGACGTATTACGACAGCTTCATTACCAACAAAATACGGAAATTTTAAAATTTACGGTTATGAGAATTCTATTACCGGGGCTCATCATGTTGCGCTGGTAAAGGGGGATGTTGCGTCTGCGTGTGATGATGCGGTGCTTTGCAGAATTCATTCTGAATGTCTGACAGGCGATGTATTTGGCTCATTAAGATGTGATTGCGGCGACCAGTTGCATTTTGCCATGAAAAAAATAGAGAAGACGGGCAGGGGAGTTTTGCTTTACTTGCGTCAGGAAGGACGTGGTATTGGTTTGATTAACAAGCTGCGCGCGTATCATTTGCAGGACGGCGGGATGGATACTGTGGAGGCAAATGTTGCCCTTGGGTTTAAGCCTGATTTGAGAGATTACAGTGATGGTGCTGCTATTCTTAACGATTTGGGTGTTAAGAAGTTAATACTCATGACTAATAACCCGGATAAGATTCGCGGATTGGAAAAGTATGGGATTGAGATTGTGCGCAGGGAGCCTATTGAGATTGAGTCTACGGCGGATGATAAGTTTTATCTCTATACTAAATATCTGAAGATGGGGCATTTGCTTCACGTGAAAAATGTTAAATAAAATTAATAAATATAAATATCTGAAATCATGAATGTTGTACAGGGGAAATTATTAGCGGACAATTTGCATATTGGAATTGCGGTTGCCAGATTCAATGAATTTATAACAGGAAAATTGCTGTCGGGAGCAGAAGATGCCTTTTTGAGACACGGCGGAAATTCTGATAATCTGGATGTTGTATGGGCCCCAGGAGCTTTTGAAATTCCGTTAGTGGCAAAAAAAATGGCTGAGAGCGGAAAGTACTCTGCCGTTGTTTGTCTGGGTGCTGTAATCCGTGGCGCAACTGCTCATTTTGAGATGGTTGCAAATGAATCCGCAAAAGGAGTTGCTTCGGTTTCTTTGCAGACCGGCGTTCCGATTGCGTACGGAATTTTGACCACCGATACTATTGAGCAGGCTATTGAACGTGCCGGCACTAAGGCAGGTAACAAGGGTTCTGATGCAATGGTTACTGCAATTGAGATGGGGAATCTTTTTAATAACGCAGGCTGGACTTTGCAAAAGTAATTGATTCTGTCGTGAATATGAAAATAGTACCTTTGTAGTTGTTTAATTATTAGAGGTATGAAGAGGTCTTTTTTGTTTTTTATTGCGGCGCTGATTGTGGCGGGATGCGGCAATATTTCTAATGCAAGCGCTCAGGCGCATGAGTTTAATGTTGAGAAAGCTCTTGAACAGCAAAGTTTTCCGAAGACTGTGACTCCCGGTGATTATAGTGGAATTTCTATGATTGATGAGTCGCATTATGCTGTGGTGAGCGATAAAAGTGCCGGTGACGGCTTCTTCATTTTTGAGATTAAGTTTGACGAGAAGAGTGGTAAAATTCTCTCCGCTTCAAACAGTTCTGCGGACGGGACAGGTGTTGATTTTTTCTCTGTCGGCGGGGGTGTGAACCGTGATGCGGAAGGGATTGTGTATGTGCCGTCTCTAAATACGGTTTTTATCTCCGGCGAGGCGGATAAGGCTGTTTATGAGTATGATATGAAGGGTGCAAGGACCGGCAGAAGTTTTAATATCCCGACAGTTTTTTCCGGAGCATCCTCTAATTCCGGTTTTGAGAGTCTTGCGTATAATGCTAATACTCATCGTTTTTGGACGACAACTGAAAGTACTATTCCTTCTGACGGTGCTCAGGCTACCGCAACAAACGGAGTTCAAAATGTTCTGAGATTTCAATCATTTGATGAGAATCTTCAACCTGTTGCGCAATATGTTTACAAGATGGATGCGCCCTCTGCTGCAGCTGCGGTGGCGGCTGAAAATAAGGCTGCCGAAGAGAAGCGTGCTAATGCTGCAAAGAACGGTGGTTCAGGTGACGGCACGGGAGATTTATTTTCAATGATAAT
>JAQWEK010000027.1 GCA_028704975.1 Bacteroidales bacterium
TCCGGTTTCCTTAGCAACTTCATTAATGATATCAGCTTTTGTCATAATTGATAAAAATTAATTGATTAGTTAAAATTTTTGTGGCACAAAAGTAGTCTAATTTTCTTGATTAACAAAACAATAAGCCGATATTTTTCCCTTTTTTTAAACATTTTTTCAACATTCCGGATTTATGGCTACCTTTGATTGTGAGAATTTTACGGGTGAAGAGATTCCTTTTTTTGGCGCTGTTTATGTGTTTTCCAGCCGCCTTGACAGCCCAAAATATCTATATTTCAGATATTTATATAAGCGGCAATAGCATTACAAAAGACAAAATTATCCTCAGGGAATTGCCTTTCAGCAGGGGTATTACCATTAGCGAACCGGATCTTAAGGATGCGATAGAAAAAGCCCGGCAAAATTTGATGAACATTTCTCTATTTAACTATGTTACTATAACATACCAGCCATCCGGCTACTCCTTTATTACTGCTCACGACAGTTTATCATCGGCAAGAGATTCCTCAAAAACTGCAAATTCATGCTCGCAGACTGCCGCGGACAAAATGAGCTGCAACATACCAAACGGCACAATTCCTTATGTAATAATGATTTCCGTTGAAGAAAGGTGGTATTTGTGGCCTCTTTTTGATGTAAAACTTGAGGATAGAAATCTAAGTTCATGGGTTAAAAAAATGGACGCAAAAAAGATTACTTATGACGTTGGCGGCAAAATGGACAATGTTTGGGGTCTTGGGCACAAATTTACGGTTCAGGGCTCATTTGGTTACGAACAGGGAATAACCGCATATTACAATAACATGGCACTTAACAAAGCAAGTACGTCATATATTAACTTATCTGCTTATGCGCTATTTAACAAGAACGTGGATTACATAACAGTGGGAGACAAGCAGCAAAGACTAAAGAGCAATAACCTTCTTAAAAAAACTGAGGGCGTTAAGGTAACCTACATGTACCGTCCGCACATAAGAACCAGACACATGCTGTCTTTGGAATACTGTTTTGCCTCTGTAAAGGACTCTATATTAATAGCTAACCCGGAATACTGGGGCGTAAACAGCAGGTTTAGCAGGAAATTTATTTTAACATATTCATATAGCCTGGACCAGAGAAATTATATATACTATCCGACAAGCGGTTACTATATAAGCGGTTCCGCACAACTTGCAGAGAGCAACAATTTTGACTTTGTTTACTGGAATACAAACATTGACCTGCAATATTATAAACAGCTAGGAGATAGATGGTTCTGGGGTTCTACCCTAGATATTTCCGCTTCTATGAAAAACCATGCATCTTACATGTATGATCAGGCAATTGGCTATCAAACAGCAAGTCTTACAGGATATGATTTATATGTCATTGACGGTCAGCACTATTTCAGTTATAATAACGCTATCAGGTTTTGCATTCTGCCAAAAAAGGTTGTCCAACTTCACATTCTCAAAAAATGGAATAAAGTAAATAAGCCCAATTTTACAATTTACGGAACATTAAAGTTTGATACGGGCTACGTATGGCAGGATCATCATAGAGAAAAGAATTCATTATCAAACAGTTTCCTGTTTGGTTCAGGAATAGGTATTGATGTGCTCACATACTACGATATCATATTTAACGTTGGATATGCAATCAACAAGAAGGGCACAGGCGGTTTTACATTCGGATTCAAGGCTCCCATTTATTAGAAACCAAATTCTCCCGCAAAAAACGATGTTGGTACCCCTTGCATTTATGGCACAGAGATTGACTTTCTATGCGTAAAATATCAAAAACAGAGGCATTTCCGCAATTACAGCGGACAAAGGCCTGCTGTTTCTGACAATTTGACATAAGAAATTTAGATTAGAAAGAAAGGAGACAAAAAAATGAAATTTGACGAATCACTACTCAATCAGCTTGAGAGCGGAGATGTTAACATACTTCCTGTAATGAGCATAGACGGCAGTTCAAAATTGAATCAGCTGGAATTGCCCAATACATTGCCGATTCTGGCACTGCGTGATGCCGTGCTTTTTCCGGGGACAGTTCTTCCAATCACGGTAGGAAGAGACAAGTCCATGAAACTTGTGCGCGCATTATACAAAACCACTAAGATTATCGGCACTGTTACTCAGATAGATATAAAGAAAGAAGACCCGGCGCAAATAGATTTGTACGAAATCGGAACATCCGCAAAAATCCTTAAGTTGATAGAAATGCCTGACGGTGGTGTAACTGCTGTCTTGCAAGGAATTAAAAGGTTCAAACTTAATCAGATAATCGCGACGGACCCTTATCTTCTTGGAACTGTCGAGAACTTGACAGATATCTTTGCGGATATCAAAATTGATAAAGACGCAGAGGCCCTTTCCGACTCTATTAAGGAGTCTGCACTGTACATCTTAAAGATGAGTCCGCACCTTCCTCAGGAGGCGGAGTTTGCAATCAAAAATATCGAATCATTTGAGTTTCTTATAAACTTTATTTCTGTTAGTCTGGAGGACCAGACAACAACGGACAAGATGGGGTTGCTTGCAGAAGGAGATGTAAAACAAAGAGCGTATAAACTACTTGCATTACTGAACAAGCAGATTGAAATTCTAAAAATCAAGAATGACATTCAGCAAAAGGTAAAGACGGAAATTGACCAGCAGCAAAGGGAGTATTATCTTAATAATCAGCTTAAAACCATTCAGGAAGAGTTAGGCATGGATAACAATAACAAGGACCTGAATGATTTGAGAAAAAAGGCTGCCGATAAAAAGTGGCCGGATTACGCAAAGAAGGAGTTTGAAAAGAGTGCCGCAAGGTTGGAGAAGGTCAATCCAAGCTCTCCGGATTATAATGTTGAACTGAATTACCTTGAATTTTTGGTTAGTCTTCCATGGAATGAAACCACTCAGGATAACTTGGATTTAAAACATGCTCAAAAAGTTCTGGACGATGATCATTACGGTTTGGACAAGGTCAAGGAGAGAATCATGGAATTCCTTGCTGTTCTGAAGCTTAGAGGAAACATGAAGTCACCTATCATTTGTCTTTACGGCCCCCCGGGGACAGGTAAAACATCTCTTGGAAAATCTATCGCAAAAGCGCTTGGAAGAAAATACCAGAGAATTTCTCTTGGAGGTTTGCATGATGAATCGGAAATCAGAGGACACCGCAAAACTTATATCGGGGCAATGCCGGGAAGAATTATGCAGGCTATTAACAGATCGGGTTCATCTAACCCCGTAATTGTTCTGGATGAAATTGACAAAGTAAGCAGCGATTATCACGGAGACCCCGCTTCTGCCTTACTGGAGGTTCTTGATCCTGAGCAGAATGTAACGTTCCATGATAATTATCTGGATATAGATTATGACCTGTCGAGAGTATTATTTATAACCACGGCAAATAACATCGGCACTATTCATTCTGCGCTAAAAGACAGAATGGAAATGATACAGCTTTCCGGTTATCTCGCAGAGGAAAAGTATCATATTGCTAAAGACTATTTGGTCCCAAAACAAATTGAGGCCCACGGTCTTAAAGATGAACAGTTGAAATTTGGAGACGGCGCCATTGAGGAGATAATTGATGAGTACACTAGGGAGAGCGGAGTCAGACAGCTGGATAAGCAAATAGCAAAAGTTGCAAGACACAATGCTATGAAAATAGCCATGGATGACAAACCTACGGATCCGATAGCAGTTAAGGATGTGAAAGAAATTCTTGGACTTCCCTTAAATATGCATGACTTGCAAAAGGGGAATGAAGCGCCGGGAGTTGTTACGGGACTTGCATGGACAGAGATGGGCGGAGAAATTTTGTTTGTTGAATGCAGTAAAAGCGATGGCAAGGGAATACTCACAACCACAGGCAATTTGGGAGATGTAATGAAGGAGTCTGCAACTATTGCTTATCAATATTTGAAGGCCCATCCGCAACTTCTTGGAATGAAGATAACGGATATAAAAAAGAAGGATTTGCACATCCACGTTCCTGAGGGAGCTATACCAAAAGACGGACCTTCCGCAGGTATCACTATGGTGAGTGCAATGGCCTCAGCTCTAATGGGTAAAAAGGTAAAAAGCGGGATCGCAATGACGGGAGAGATGACGTTAAGAGGGAGAGTTTTGCCTGTGGGCGGAATCAAAGAAAAAATACTTGCCGCAAAAAGGGCCGGTATTAACACAATCGTATTGAGCGCTGAAAATGAGAGGGACATAAAAGAGATAAAACCAATCTACATAAAGGGATTAAAATTCCATTACGTTAAGACGATGGATGATGTTCTTAAATTTATATTCTGATAATTCTGCAATTAGTGTATTTTTGCATCAATAAATGATGACAGAAATGGATGTAAAAATTCAACAGGAATGGAAAGAAGCTTTGGAAGAGGAATTTAAGAAGGATTATTTTAAAAATCTTGTTGAATATCTACATAAAGAAAAAGAGAGCGGGCAGGTGATTTATCCTCCCGGCTCTCTTATTTTTAATGCATTTAAACTTACCCCGTTCAACAATGTAAAAGTTGTAATTTTAGGGCAGGACCCGTATCATAATCCCGGCCAGGCTCATGGGTTAAGTTTCTCTGTGCCTGAGGGAGTTATAGCGCCACCGTCTTTAAAAAACATTTACAAAGAGATTGAATCCGACCTTGGGATTTCTTTGCAGGGAAAGAGCGGAAATCTGGAGGGCTGGGCAAAACAAGGAGTATTTATGCTAAATGCTATCCTGACAGTACGCGCCGGTGTTGCCGCAAGTCACAGCAGAATCGGATGGGAAAAATTTACAGATGCGGTCATTCAAACTTTATCGGATAAGAAAAACGGTATAGTTTTTATGTTGTGGGGAAATTTTGCCCGCAGCAAGAAAGTTCTTATAGACAATACAAAACATACGATACTTGAGGCGGCGCACCCCTCTCCTCTTGCAGGCGGCGCATTCTTTGGATGCAGGCATTTTTCCAGGTGCAATCAAGTTTTAACATCTGAAGGATTACCTCCAATTGACTGGAGCAAATAACACTTATTTTTTCTTAACAATTAGTGCATTTTTGCACTTGAATTTGCATTTGTCTAACTTTACGAAAAATTTACATTTGTTTATGAAGGAACGTAAAGCAATTTTTCCCGGTTCTTTTGACCCGTTCACTCTGGGACACATGGATGTCTTGGATTCTGCATTAAAACTATTTGACCATGTGACAATTGCTGTGGGATACAATAGCACAAAAGAGGCAGCAGGTTTTTTTCCTGTGGCCACGAGAGTTAAAATTATTAAAGACGCCATTGAATGTTACGGAGACAGAGCAAGTCTTTGTACTTATAAGGAGTTGACAATCAGTCTCTGCAACAGACTTAACGTTCACTATATTATAAGGGGCTTAAGAACCACCACGGATTTTGAATTTGAAGGAGTTGTGGCTCAGGCAAACAGAGTGTTAGACCCAAAGGTCACAACGGTTTATATTCCTGCAAGCCATGAGTTTTCTTTTATATCCTCAACTGTTGTAAGAGATATTCTTATCCACCGCGGAGATGCCTCCAAATTTCTTCCAAAAGGCGTTGATATTGAGAAGTATCTTAAGGAGAGACATAAAATTAAGCATCCTAAAAAGTAGCTCCGTCCTGTCTTTGTCAAAACAGCGGGGCTTAATTTTTGGAGCATAACAAAAATATGCGAAAGAATATTTTAACAGCAGCAGGTTTTTTATTTGCTGCAGCTTTGCTGACAGCATCTTTTTCTGCTGCACAGACCGAATCTAAAACAAAGACTTATTCTGCAGAGGAACGGTCTGCTAAAATAACATTGAGACCGTCAGGCAAATACAAGATTACTGTTTTTCTTCCGGACAGTTTGCTTAATCACAAAGTTGTCCGCGGAGAGAAATTTTATTTGCGCAAACAAACTTGGAGCAATGCTTCTTCTACAATAATTGACTCTGCTTTTGTCTCTAATAAAAACTCTTTAGTTTTCATCGGGGGAGTTTACAATCTGTCGGGAGGAAAAGAGAACTCCTTCACAGCCGGATGCTATGATATATGGAGAAGTAAAGGAGAGAAAGTGTGTAGTATTTTCTACTCCTCTGAAGAGGGAGGAAAATTCACTGAAACATATAGGGTTCAGAGAAGGAAAAATCCTTGGCTGCAAGATGTTATGGTTGTCAGGGGAGGTTCAGAAAACAACATTTATCTTAAGCTGCAAAACTATTCCAATCTTATGCTGATGCTTAGCTCAAACAATTCTGCAAAAAGGGATGCGGCAGACAAAGAAATTAAAAAAATTGGCACTGATTCTTTAAGCCATGTAATTCCCAACCTTAAATTTCTCTCTAACAAAGAGTGTCCAAATTCTCTGATAAATATTTTGCTTTCATACGGAATAGGAAAGCTCCCGGAAAATTTTGACGGAACAGGCCCTCTTCCTTTTGCAGATGACAGAATGATTTACACAAATTACGGTGAACGTATCCTTAAAAATTATCTTTACGCATTACAATATAATTCCGGAGATACAATCTGCGCCAGGTTAGATAAGCTGCTGTATAACAGATATCTTACATCTGACAAATTAAAAGCCGCAATTGCTCTTTCCTGTTTTGATTTCTTTAAGAATGCAGATGTGATGGGAGCAGAAATCGGAGCAATTCACATTGGCCGGAAATATATTTTAAATAAAATAATTTCAGTTCCCGACAGTACATTTTTTGAGGTACAGTACTACACAAATTTGAATGAAAACACTCAGCTTGGAATGAAAGCTCCCGCCCTTGAGTTAAAAGATACTTCCGGGATTGCAAAAAACATAAGCGGCGCTATTGGAGAATATACAATAATGTACTTCTATTCGGATGATTGCGCATACTGCAAAATTGAGACTCCAAAGCTTGTAAACTTTGTTAATACATACACAGACACACCGCTTAATATCTATGCGGTTTACACAGGAACTGATGCGGCAGCATGGAAAAAATATATATCAAATTTTTCATCTGTTAATCCATTTGTAAATTGGATTCACGTTGCGGATTTGGCAAGAGAAAGCGATTTTCCGCTTGTTTACGGCGTGATTTCCACCCCAACGATGTATTTGCTTAACAGAGATGGAAAAGTCATTGGAAGAGAGGTAAAAACGGATGAAATAAAAAATATTCTGCAAGGGGAGAAAAAGAAAAGAGACGGATATGACGCTTTCTTTGAGAGGATGTTAAAGCAAATGAAACCTCTAAGCACACAAAATGTTGAGAGCATGATAGATATGCTCTATAATCAACTTACAGGGGAAAATGATAAAGCATCTGAAGCCGACAGAAATTCAATTAAAAAAATGAGCCGGGAACGCAAGGATTTGTATTGCGATATTTTCAGAGAACTGTATGTAGACTTCAAGAGCTCAGATGATTACGCCGTTCAAGAGGGGGCCGCTTATGCAGGAGAAAAATATATCTGCGGCAAGAGCGATTTATGGGAAGACAAAACATTTGTAGAATCTGTCGGGAGGGCAATAAAGACCTTCAACAAAAATAAACTTGGCAGCAAGGCGGCAGATGTTAGGTTAAGAGATATTTCCGGAGTCTCCGTGAATCTTTATGATATACAGAAAGACTATAAAGTATTATACATCTATAACCCTACATGTGGCATCTGCAGGGAGACATCTAAACAGATGAAAGAAATTTATTCAAACATACGCAACAACATAAGGGCAAAAAAGAGTAAATTTGGAGTAGAGTTTCTGGGGATATACACAGGGAGAGATTATTCCGCATGGATAAGTTATGTTGCAAAAAATGGTTTTGAATGGAAAAACTTGTGGGACAAGGATGGTGATGGCGGACTGAGAAACTTGTATGATGTAGAAAATGTTCCGAGCATATATCTTCTAGACAAGGATAACACAGTAATTGCCAAGGATATAACGCCTGAGACTCTGCAGCAACTGCTGGACAGACTATAAAAACTAAATACATGATTACCGGTAAATACCTGGAATTTTACAACAAAATTTCTGATAAAATTCCAACCGAGAGGATGTTTCATGACGCCCTAAGTACGCTTGCGTTTGGAACTGACGCTTCATTCTACAGGCTTATTCCAAAACTTGTAATTAGAGCAAGCTCTACAGATGAAGTCAGATACATTTTGAATATTGCGCACAAGATGGACATACCCGTCACGTTTCGCGCAGCCGGTACGTCATTAAGCGGCCAGGCAATTTCCGATTCCGTATTAGTGATTGTATCTAAAGGATTTACACACCACAAAGTATATGCAAGAGGAGAGAAAATTCTGCTTGAACCCGGAATCAGAGGAGCAATGGCAAACAGACTTCTTGTAAGATTCGGCAGAAAAATAGGACCTGATCCGGCATCAATTGACGCCGCCATGATTGGAGGAATCGCAGCCAACAATGCAAGCGGAATGTGCTGCGGAACAAGCCAAAATTCATATAAAACAATTGCGGATATTGATATTGTACTCAGCGACGGTTCTGAACTTAACACTGCCTCCCCTACTAGCTGCAGATCATTTAGAAAGACTCACAAACAGCTAATTAGCGGATTGGAAGCTATCTCAAAAAAAATAGCCGAAGACAAGGTGCTGCATGACAGAATTGAAAGAAAATATAAAATAAAAAATACTACCGGCTATAGCTTAAATGCATTTGTAGATTACGATGAAGGGATAGATATTATCAAACATTTGATAATCGGTTCTGAAGGGACGCTGGCATTTATCTCCAACATCACATACAATACTGTTGTTGAACACAGATTTAAATCTCTTGCTCTAATAATATACCCTACCATTAAGGATGCTTGCAGTGCTGTGCAAATCATTAAGCAACAGCCTGTTTCCGCAGCTGAGATTTTGGACAGAGCGGCAATAAAATCAGTTGACCAGGCGCCGGGTATCCCCGAATTTTTAAAGACACTTCCTGACGGAGCATGCGCGCTGTTGGTAGAAACAAGAGGAGAAGATGAAGTTTCACTGGAGGCAAATGTTAAGTCAATTTCAGAGAGCATAAAAGATATTAAAACTTTATTCCCGATAGAATTTACAACTGACGAGAGCAGACAAGCCACTCTTTGGAAAGTTAGAAAAGAGACTTTGCCCACGGTAGCCGGCATGAGAAGACCCGGAACGACCGCCATAATTGAGGATATATGTTTTCCTATTCCAAAGCTTGCTGAGGCCGTCACCGAGCTGCGTGAATTATTTGATAAAGACGGATATTCACAAGCGGTTATTTTTGGACATGCACTTGCCGGAAATCTGCATTTCATGTTCAATCAGGCATTTAACACGCAAGAGGAAGTTGACAAATACGCCAAGTTTATGGATGACATCACCACAATGGTGGTCTCCAAATATGACGGTTCTTTAAAAGCGGAACATGGCACGGGAAGGAACATGGCGCCGTTTGTTGAGAAAGAGTGGGGAGAGCAGGCATACGCTTTAATGAAACAAGTAAAAAATTTGTTTGACCCTAAGGGAATCCTTAACCCCGGAGTAATTCTAAATTCAGATGCGCATGCGCACATTAAAAATTTAAAACCGTGTCCCGCTGTTTCTGAAACAATTGATAAGTGCATGGAGTGCGGTTTCTGTGAAAGAACTTGTGTAGCAGATGGTTATACACTATCGCCGAGACAAAGAGTCAGCGGATACAGAGAAATGAAAAGGCTGGAGAAGACCGGTACACAGTCCGCTGTTCTGGCAGAAATGCAAAAGAGATATGCATTCTGGGGGCCGGGCTCTTGTGCAACAGACAGCTTGTGCGCAATAGCATGTCCGGTGAATGTTGATACGGGAAAACTTACAAAAGAGTTGCGTCATGAATCCCATTCTGAAAAAGCTGAAGAGAAAGCTGTTAATATAGCCAGGCACATGAGCCAGATAGTATGGCTGACCAGAGCAGGATGGAACTTTGTCTATTGGATGAGAATATTATTTGGCAAGAAAGTGTTTGGTGCTTTGGCTTGGTTTGCAAGAGCAGTAACAGGCGGTCTTATTCCTGCATGGAATCAATACTATCCCGCGGGTGGCGGAAAAATAGCTAAGTCAAAACTCCCGGAATATCAGGAACCTATAAGTACAAATACACTTCAAACTTCTAAGGCAAAAAATGGCAAAGTTGTATATTTTCCGTCTTGCATCACCAGAACAATGGGGAATTCCAAGGATTACAGAGATGCACTTACTCTTACTCAAATTACAGAGAAATTAATTAAGAAAGCTGGATATGAAGTTGTATATCCTGCAAACCTAAAACATCTTTGCTGCGGCATGGCCTTTTCCAGTAAGGGATATGTAAAAGCAGGAACTTTTTTAAGTGACAATCTTAAAAGAGAACTTGCAATTGCCTCAGAGAATGGCAAATACCCTATTCTATGCGATATGTCTCCATGCACATACACAATGAAAGAAAATTTTGGAAAAGAGCTAAGAGTCTATGAGCCTGTAGAGTTTAGCAGAAAGTTTTTGATTCCAAAATTGAGAGTCAGGAAATTAAATAAGAGTGTTGCCGTTTTTGCCGTTTGCACGGCCAAAAAGATGGGAGTTGACAATATGCTTTATGATATTGCCAAGGCATGTGCAAGAAGAGTTATTGTTGTAGATGAAAATTGCTGCGGGTTTGCCGGAGATAAAGGGTTTATGCTGCCAGAACTTAATGAGAACGGATTAAGGAATCTGCGGGCGCAAGTAGCTGATTGCAAGGAAGGTTACGCTACAAGCAGAACATGTGAAATTGGATTGTCAAATTACGGAAAGATTACATTTAAGTCTATCCTATATTTGATTGATGAAGCCTCAAATTGATAATCAGGTCTTTAAAAAATAACAGATTTTATCATGTACAAAATAACGTCACACCCTATTTTGGATCTTCCAAAAGGGGAGCCCGTAGAATTTTCATTTGAGGGGCATAAAATTAAGGGGCTTAAGGGGCATACAATTGCCGCAGCCCTTCATCAGGCCGGATATCCGGTTCATAATCACAGTCTTAAAGAGAGAAATAGAACTCTTGAATGCGGAATCGGAAAATGCGGAGCATGCGAGATGCTGGTAGACGGCCACGTGCGCAGAATATGCATAACAAAAGTTGACGGCGTTAAAAAAGTTGAGAGGATTGGTGATGCCAATTCCAAGCCTGCAAACGGAGATATGTTTAGGTTTGCGCAAAGCGATGACAGACAGGCGGCAAAACAGAAAAAAATCCACAAAACAACTGTTGCTATAATTGGGGCAGGTCCTGCAGGTCTGGCAGTTAGAGAGGCCTTGAATAAGGCAGGAGTTGACAATCTTGTTATAGACAACAACTCAAAAATCGGAGGTCAGTTCAAAATGCAGACTCACCAATTTTTCTTCTTTGAAAAGGAGAAAAAATTCGGCGGCATGAGAGGTTTTGACATTGCAAAAACATTAGCCGGAAAATCAAATGACGGCATAATGCTTAACTCGGTAGTGTGGGATATACTGCAAGGCAAAAGACTTGCTATAAAGAATATAGAGACTCAAGAGCTATCTTACGTAGATGCTGACCAGCTTGTTGTTGCCGCTGGTGCTCTTCCGTTTATGCCAGCATTTAAGAATGATGATCTTCCTGGTGTTTATACTGCGGCCGTAGTTCAAAAGATGATGAACACAGAGTTCACTCTTCTAGGCAAAAATATTCTGACGGTTGGAGCGGGGAATATTGGATATCTTACTTCATATCAGGCTATTCAGGCTGGCGCGCATGTAAAGGCCATAATTGAGGGAATGGACCACGAGGGAGGATTCCCTGTTCAGGCAAACAGAGTCCGCAGACTTGGCATACCTATTATGACATCTCGAGTAATTCTGGAGGCAATACCTAATAAGGATATGACCGGAATTACGGGAGCAATCATAGCGGAATGCAAAAACTTCAAACCTATTGCGGGAACGGAAAAGAGAATTGACGGCATAGATTGCATCAATATCTGCACCGGATTGTTGCCGGACAACCAGCTTCTTAGAAAGGGAAATGAAGTATTCGGACGTGCATGTCGCGGAGTTGGAGATGCAGTAAGAATTGGAGAAGGCACCTCTGCTGTTTTAAGGGGCAAACAATGCGCTTATGAAATTATGGAGGACCTTGGAACAAGGTTTAATTATGACGATTACTTATCTGTCTCCAAAGAATATATTGATTCTCAGCAGCATCCTATTAAAGTTCTGTCGGAGCCAAATAAACCTTCAGCAAAAAGAATGGCAGAGAAAGGTTTTGTAATTGCAGACTGTCTTTACGGTTTTGCATGCAATCCGTGCTCGTTCTCCTGTAAACAAGGCGCCATTACAAAGAGCTCAACATCAAGCGTTCCCGTAATCGATTATGATAAATGCATCGGCTGCATGGAGTGCGTAACTCAATGTCCGGGACTTGCAATTTTTGGATATCGCCTTGCAAAAAAACAGATATTCTTGCCCGTCGAATTTGATGTCAAAGAGGGAAGCAAAGTATTTCTGGTAGATGACAACGGAAAGAAAGTCGGAGAAGGAACTCTGGATAAGATTATTAAAAAAACTAACAAGACAAATGCTGCAATAATAACCGTTGCAGGTATTTATGACGACAGGGATAAAATACGCAAAAATGCAAAAGATGAAGAGCTGTTAAAAGCAAGAGGATTTATTGCAAAAGAGAATTATCCTGAGCCATTAAAGCTCACCCCTGCAAAATCCGATAATGCAGATACTTATGTTTGTTTCTGCGAGGATGTTAAACTAAAAGATTTGCTTGAATCACTTAAAGGACGCACCTGTATTACGGCAAGAGAACTAAAACACATCACCAGAATTGGAATGGGAGTTTGCCGCGGAAGCAGATGTCTTCCCAGAGCAAAGCAAGTTCTAAAGAGCTATGGCATAGATGTTACCGGAGAGTTCACACCTCGCGGCCCAATGGCGAATTTGGTAGAGATTGGAAATCTTTGCAATGTTAAAAAGAATGATATTATTATCACGACAGATAAGTTTACCTCTGCAAAACCAATTAAAGTGGGAGCATTTGTGGCCGGAGGCGGGATGGCCGGAACTGCAACGTTCAGATATCTTGCGGAGGCGGGATATCAACCCGTACTTATAAATAAAGAGACCGGCAGTTCCTGGAGATGTATAGGCGGCGGGAGGCCAGCTTTCTCCGTCCCTGCTCTTGCAGATATTGCTAACGGCAACCTTCAAATCTTCAAAGAGTTGCAAAAGAAAGGCAACATAGATTTTAAGATGACAAGGTACATTAGTTTTGCCCATGATGAGAAAACTTATAAAGACCTTGACGCATCACGCGCATGGTCAAAGGCATACATGATAGAGAAGAAAGATTTCCAAAAAGAAATTTCAGAATACTTTAATCCTAATCTGAACATCTACACACATGCCTTAATATCAGGGGATTGCTGGCAGGCAACTCCCGGACGTACGGTAGACCTTGTAAGACAAATTGGTATCAAGAATGGAGGCATTGTATATGAAGACACTGAACTTGTAGAAGTTAGAAAAGTTGGAGGAACGTATCATATTCTTGTTAAGATGCCGGACGGAAAATATCAGAAATATGAGAGTGAAGTTTTTGTAAACGCATTAGGACCGGGTGCGGAAAAATTTGCAAGACAGCTTGGAATTGAGACGCATCTGTATCCCGTAAGACATCAGGCATTTATAACAAAGCGGCTTCCTCTTATTGGAAAGGAAGGAGACTCTCTGGACATGCTTATTGACAGAAGAAATTATAAAGGATTCTCCGCCGTCTACGGTCAGCAGTTTGCACACACAGGTCAAATAATTGGCTGTGCTTCACCGGAGAACAATGCCACAGAAGGGGGTAAAAATTTGAATGTTAACACTCAAGAATTTATTGAGATTGTTTCTGAAGTTTTTACGGACTGGATTCCAAAACTTAAGGGAATGAGCGTCCAGGCAACATGGTGCGGCTATTACACAGAGCCTCGCTATATCATTGACCCTAAATTAGGTCTGTTTGCAGGAATGAGAGGTCACGGCTTTATGCTTTCTCAGTACATAGGCAAGCTTTATGTTGACGCCCTACAGGGAAAGAGGGTTCCTGATTACTTCAAACGTTTGGGAATCAACGGAGACGGACTGGCAGAGAATGCTTTTGCATAATGTCAAAGGAGGGTGATTTGCATTCCCGATAGTTGATTAAAATTAAAAGCCCGGTCAAAATTGGCCGGGCCTTTTATTATATCTGTCGGGATAAAACTATTTAGCGACTACCTCTTGAATCAAAGTCTCAACAGCACCGTCCGAATAAGTAAGTACGGCTTTAACTACATGAGAACCGGCAGTTAAAGTTATTGCATCACCTGCATTCTTGGTTTCTCCGTCAAAGTACCATACTACAGATGAAGGGGTTACAGATGACTTTATTAATGAAAGCGTGAAAGTATCACCCGGGCTATATGATTTCTTGGCATCTGCCATGGCGTTATAACCTCTTGCCCCCAAAACAGTTGTAGGTCCCATTGCCAAAGTAAAATTAACATTGTCGCCTGACTCGGAAATTGCAGACAAATTATATCCGGTATAGTTTCCGGCCCAATCCTTTGCTGCGGGAGTTGTTGAAGCTGAAAATTCTGTCTTTCCTGTAGTTCCTGGGAAAGGTATCTGAGCAAGAGAAGACCGGCTGCTTGAATTAATCGCAGATTCTCCGACAGATTCTACAAGGTCACAGCATTGATGAGCCGGATAGGCATTAATATCATTTGATGACCACCTGCTCAGCGCCGTTACACCGCCCGCATCATTGCTTGATCTATCAACATGGTAAATAAACATGCCGTGTCCCGGAATGTACGTGTCCCATCCCGTATTTTGCCTGTTCTCATAAACATAGTACTCTCCGCTTGTTGTAGTGGGAGTTGTATAAGCCTTATTATTCTGCACCGGTTCCAAAGTATAAATACCGGAAGCGGAAAGTGTAGTTAAGTTCATCCATCCCAGCATAGAACGCTCAACAGCAGTCAGATATGGCGGCGTATTACCATTATTAAGATAATTTCCGCTGGACATAAGAGAAAAATAAGAAAGTCCCAGTGCCGTAGCATAACCGTCTGTAGCATAATTGGTATCATAGAAATCCGGCAAGCCAAGCACATGACCAAACTCATGGCAGAATGTTCCAATCCCCGTCATCGTACTGCC
>JAQWEK010000028.1 GCA_028704975.1 Bacteroidales bacterium
ACAATAGATGCAACAATGCCGGAAATACAAGCATTAGAAATAACTATCGGGACATTGGGATTATTAAAAAACTTTGCAACAACTTTTGCCGTATGCCATAAGTCCAGTTGCGGATTTCCGTCATGCAAAGGATCATTTTCATCTAGCAAGCCTATGTTTCCCTTTGTAGTGGAGAGAATAAAAACCGTGTTTGGATGGGAAACAACATTAGGATCTTTTGCGGCGCGGAAGACGGAAGTCACAATGAACTTTTCCAGCCGCGAAAGATTTTTAACTATTGCATCATTATCTTGTTCTTCCGCTATTTGAGATACAACAACACCATCTTCCTGAGAAGGACAAAAACCATCGTATTTCTTAAGTCCGCTTTTGCCGGCCAGTACCGCCGTCACATTTTCCCGCGTTGTTCCTCCCAATGCAGAAATTATATTGTCCCCTGCAACAACTACGCTCATCACAAAAATTTTAAAAAGTTACTTGAGCCATTTCTCTTTCCATGACTCATAAAAAGCCGGATTCTCCAGCACCAGATTATGTCTCAAATCCGTAAACACCTGCATGCTTTCCCCTTGAGCAGCTAAAATTTTCTTTCCGCTTTTGCCCTTTACAAACACCTGATATTCATAGCATATCTTTGCAGAAGCCGTGGGGACATAAATAATCTTAACCTCAACGTCATCTCCGTATTTAAGAATCTTTTTATAGTCAAAACTAAGTTTAACTATTGGAGCATAATAGCCGTTAAAGTATATTTTCAAATATTCAAGCCCGTATTTCTTTCCAAATGCCTCACGGGCCTGTTCAAAATACATTGCATAGTTGCCGTGCCACACAATGCTCATTGAATCTACCTCACTGAATCTTATACTGATACGCGTTGCAGCGCTTAGTTTTTTTGCACCCTTAATGCCACATCTGATTTTTGCGGAGCTATTATTTTTAACTGCAGGCATAATTATTTTAAAGCAATTTTCAACTCGCAGTCAGCCATCAGATTCATCATGTGGTCAAGCACTTTTGCAGACGCAAGTATAACACCAAGCATGTCCTCTTTAACCACAATATGAGTTGTAATTTCATCCCCGGTCCTTGGCAACTGATATACGTTAAGATTTTTAATGCCGCCTATAAGTCCCATTCTTACAGGCATATTGCGCAGCTTATCATAATACCCTATTCTTGCAGCGCAAGTCTGAGCCATATTTTCTACTATTCCCGACGGCTGAAAAATTCCATCTCTTACAAACGGGTTATCTGAAGCAATATGATACAGGGTAGATGTAACATTCTGTTCTTCATCGTACTCTATCATCTTCTCTATCATTATGAAAGGAGGACGTTGCGGAAGGAGCTCCTCAACTTTTACCTGCCACAGTTCTTCTGCTGTTTTTTTAATTTTTTCCATATATGCATATAATTCTAATTATCTTTTTATTTAACCTTGCCGCTCTCCTCTTCATTCCAAAAATCATAAAAATTAAACCACTGCAAAGGGTACCTTTTTAGCACATCTTCCAGTTTCTTTACATAAGCCTCACCATAGGCCGCCGCCCTTGCATCCCTCCCCTTAATAGACTCGTCAATTGTAAGTGGCTCAACATAGATGTTATAAGTTAATCCTTTTCCGCGCATTACAAACATTGTAAGGACTTTGGCTTTGTAACGATCCGCAAGATAATACGCCCCGGTAGGAAATTGTGCGGATGCGCCAAAAAAATCATAAGTATGAATTCGACGTCCCGTAAACACTCTGTCCGCCGTAAGGGTAATCATGTTGTGAGCCTCCAATTCATCTGTAATATTGAAAATATGAGACATATCCTCCATAACCGGAATCATGGAGATATTGTTTTTTGCCATGGCATCTGAACGGAACTTTTGCATCTGGGCCGTTTCATTTGCATATGCAACAACCTTCAATGGCTTTTTCAGACGTCCGCAGACATAAGCGGAAATCTCATAGTTACCAACGTGAGCACTAACAATTATCAAAGGATCAGGACCTTCTGCATAACCGTAAAAATACTCTCTGCCCTCCATGTTTATCTTAAATTTATCTACGCCCCCGCTGAAAACAAAAAACCTGTCAAGTAAATTTTTCCCAAAAATTATATGGTTGCGATATGTCCCTATTTCAGATTTCAGCCAGCTGAATTTTTGACGGTGTCTCAAATAATCATAAATAGATTGAGCTCGCTGATGCTTGAAAATCAAATAATAAAGAATAACAAACGGCAGCACACAGTAAACAGCGCGCAGGGGCACATGCCTAAGCAAATGCTGCAGTTGATTCTGCCTTTTATTCCCTCCTTCCGTTTTTCCGGACCACTTGATATTCTCTTCCATTTTGCCTATGTGTTAAGGCCTCCGTTAATTTCAATAACCTGTCCCGTAATATAAGCCGCCTTATCGGACACCAGAAAAGCCACCAAATCAGCAACTTCTTCCGCCTTGCCAAAGCGTCCCGCCGGAATAGTATTTTTTAAAGTATTCTCATCCAACTCCTTAGTCATATCGGTTTCCACAAAACCCGGCGCAACCGCATTAACTGTAACACCTCTCTTTGCCACCTCAAGTGCAAGAGCTTTTGTTGCGGCAATAATGCCTCCCTTGGCGGCTGAATAATTGGTCTGCCCAGGCATTCCCTTTATTCCAGACAGCGATGCAACGCTTACAATTCTCCCCCACCTCTTTTTTAACATATCCCCCTGCACTTTTCTTGTGACATAAAAGAATCCGTTAAGATGAGTGTTGATTACGCTGCTCCAATCTTCATCATCCATCCACATCATCAGAGTATCTTTTCTTATTCCGGCATTGTTCACAAGAACAGCAATGTAATCATCAGTATGAGTTGACGACCAATATGTTACGGCTGCGTCTACGCTCTTTAAATCTGCCACGTCAAATTGCAGCAGCTCTGCTTTTCCCCCGGCATCTTCAATTGCTTTTTTTGTCTCCAGCGCCGCGTCCTCTCTGCTCATGTAATTTATAATTACAGGAAAACCCTCTTTTGCAAGAGCTTTGCAAACTGCGCTGCCTATTCCGCGGGAGCCTCCGGTAACCAAAGCGTATTTCATATTTATATCTGTTTATTTTTCAAATAGTTCTCAATGTTATTTATATCATCATACTTGGGAGTATCATCAATAAATACGGGACAAATTTTTCTGGCCTCTTTATAAATCGCCAATGTTTTTGGAGCCAGTTTTTTCTGAATCTTCAGGTATTCAATTGCCTGGATTATCGCCATCACATGAATTGCCATTACTTGATAACCGTTCTCTATAACCCTGGCTGCTATCTCCGCAGAGTTTGTGCCCATGCTTACAACATCCTGATTATCATTGTTATTAGGAATACTGTGAACGCACATAGGCATTGACAATGTCTGACACTCGGCAGTTGTAGATGTAGCCGTAAATTGTGAAGCCTGCAAGCCGTAATTAAGGCCGAGTTTCCCCAGATTTACAAATGGAGGAAGTATGCCGTTGATTCTGTCGTGAAATAAATAATTCATCTGCCTCTCGCAAAGCATTATTTGCTTGGTCATTGCAATCTTCAGCTTATCCATTTCAAAAGAGATGTAATCACCGTGGAAGTTTCCGCCGTGATAAACATTCTTTGTCTTTGGATCTACAATAGGATTATCGCATGCGGAATTTATCTCTTCCATCAGCACACGCTCCGCATTCTCAACCTCCTCATAAACAGGACCCAGCACCTGAGGCACGCAGCGTAAAGAGTAATATGACTGTACTTTTTTTTGGAATACCTTCTCCGTATGTGCGTGGAATAATTCCGTCTCTCTCTTTTGCAGACACTTGCTGCCCTGCGCAATTTTTCTCATTTGCGCCGCAACTTTTATCTGTCCGTCGTGCCTCTTTGTCCTGTTCAAGACATCGGACATAAAATCATCATAAGAACTTGTGATTTCATTCACCATAACAGATGTAAATACGCCCCAATTAAGAAGCCTCTTTGCAAGGAGCAAATTCACAAGGCCGATGCCCGTCATCATGGAGGTTCCGTTAGTTACGGAGAGTCCTTCTCTTATATGAACTTCAAACGGCTTTAACTTATTTTCTTTCAGAACTTTTGCAGTAGACTGCAGTTTCCCCTTGTAGAAAACCTCACCCTCTCCAATAAGACACAGCGCAATATGCGCAAGCTGAACCAAATCTCCGCTTGCACCAACGCTTCCGTGTTCCGGAATCATGGGACAAATATCAAGGTTGATAAAATCGGTTATCAGTTTAACCAAATCTACGTGAACTCCGGACTGAGCCTGCAAAAAAGTACATAGCCTTGCAAGCAGAGCCGCCCTTACGTAAATAGTATCCAGAGGTTTTCCCGCTCCGGTGGAGTGACTGCGTATAATATTGTACTGCAGTTGTTTAAGCTGGCTATCATCTATCCTCCACTGAGCCATCGGACCAAATCCCGTATTTATGCCGTAAATGATTTTATTCTTCTCAAACTTCTTAAGAAATTCATAGCAGGCATCTATCTTCTTCATGGTCAGCGGTTCTATCTTAACCTGACCTTTCCGGAAGACAATATCCTCAACCTGCCTTAAAGTAATTGTGTCTGTTAAACTGTTCATTATAAGTACTTATTCTTTTTTAGCCGCAAGTCTCCCGACGGTTTTA
Organism: Bacteroidales bacterium; assembly: GCA_028704975.1. GTDB lineage: Bacteria > Bacteroidota > Bacteroidia > Bacteroidales > UBA932 > Egerieousia. The sequence goes on from JAQWEK010000028.1 coordinate 4,653, forward strand.
TCTGCGGAACAATTGCGCTTTTAATATTCTATTTAGGATAAACAAGATTTTCTCTCTTTATAACATTCAACACCTCGGCAAGATATCTGCCCGCCTCATACTTGGCCATAGGAAGGTCATGCAGCAAATAATTGCCGCAGTCTCTTGGAGCGACACCCGGCACGTCTCCCTTAAAATCTCTGACAAACTTGAACGTCCTCTTCATCAGCTCCACAATATCTTTTGATTCCCAATCTCCGTCAGCCAAAAAATAAAATCCCGTGCAACACCCCATAGGCCCCCAGTACAAAATTTTATCTTTCCACTCTTTATCATTACGTATAAAAGTAGCGGCAAGATGTTCAATTGTATGCATTGCGCCCATCCCTATTGCCGGCATTCTGTTGGGTTCCGTCATTCTGATATCAAACGTTGTAACACACTCTTTTCCAATATTGTCCTTGCGCGATACATATATGCCGCGCAAGAGCTTAAGGTGGTTAATTGTAAAACTTGGTATCTTTTTCATAAGTTTAATTCATTACAAAACAACTAATTAACTAGCATTTGCTTTAACAGCTCCGCTGCCGCCTGAATATGCTCAACCCTGCCTACATCCAACAACTGCAAATCTTCTCTGTACGCCGCCTGAATCCTATACTTATCCGCCTGAGAAAGATAAAAATCAACTATCGGGAACTTCTCCGGCATACTCCTCATAAGTTCAAAAATTTTGGGAGATATGACATGAATTCCCGCAAAGGCATAAGGTTTTAACTCTCTGGTTTTCAGAGAGCCCGCCTTTTCCGCCGCAAGGTCCGCAAAAGGAGATTTGACCTCCCCGGTCTTAAGATTTTCCCAAGCCTTCAGATTATTTCCACCATCAAAAAGAAGCCTTCTGTCACTGTCTCTTTTGCTGACTATCAAGGAGGCTAGAATTTCAGAAGCCACCCCAGCATCCCCGCCGCAATGATTACACTCTTCTCCGGACATCCCGGCAACACAGTCATCATACAAGTTTCTCAAATTCAGATTGGAGACAATGTCCACATTATGAACAAGAAAAGGCTCCCCGTCATTAAGAAGCCTCTCTGCATGTTTTATTCCGCCGCCAGTATCTCTCAATAAGTCAGACTCATCTGAGAAAGAAATATTTATCCCAAATGATTTATTCTCTTTAACAAAATCTACAATTTGACGCCCAAGATAATGGACGTTTATAACTATATCTTCAAAACCCTCGCTCTTAAGTTTTATCAGAAGCCACTCCAAAAGCGGTTTTCCTCCAACCTCAACCATAGCCTTTGGCTTTGTATCAGTCAATGGTCTCAATCTTGTTCCCAGTCCCGCTGCAAAAATCAATACCTTCATTTACTATCTTTCTCTCTCCCGACAGATTAATCTACAATTTCACTTTTCTATAACTCCTGCTCAACATCAATTTCTCTATGAGTCACTATCACTTTGACATTAAACTTCTTAGCAACGTGGGCAGCAAGATGCTGAGCGCAATAAACAGACCTGTGCTGTCCGCCGGTACATCCAAAACTTACCATCATGTGAGTAAATTTCCTCTCCATGAATTTTTTTACATGAGAGTCCACCAAGTCATAAATATTCCCAAGGAATTTGGTTACCCCCCCCTCTTGTTCCAAAAAGTCTTCAACCTCTTTGTCAAGTCCGTTAAATTGTCTAAAGTGTTCAAACTTTCCGGGATTCTCAACTGCCCTGCAATCAAATACATAACCGCCTCCGTTGCCGCTGTCGTCCTGAGGAATTCCTTTCTTATAGGCAAAACTAAAGATATGTACAACCAATCTTGTATCGTTTCTCAAATCTTGCAGTTGCCTCATCTTTGTCAGTTTCTCCAAAACCTCCTGCATATAAGGATACTCCTCAAAAGGCGTAACAATCAGCTTCTTAAGATTATCAATTGCAAAAGGCACACTCCTAAGAAAATGGGGTTTCTTTTCAAAATATCCTCTAAACCCGTAAGCACCAAGAACTTGCAAAGTACGAAACAATACAAAAAGTCTAAGGTTCTTATCAAATTGCTCTTTAGGAATATGCACATATTGCTTAAGCCCCGTCCTGTACTCTTCAATCAACTCCTCCTTAAGTTCATCCGAGTAGTTTGCCCTTGCCTGCCATACAAAAGAGGCCAAATCATAATAGAAAGGTCCTTTTCTTCCACCTTGAAAATCTATAAAATACGGCTTGCCATCCTTCAGCATAATGTTCCTGGCCTGGAAATCTCTGTACATGAAAGTATCAAGATTGCCTCCCTCTTTTACAAGGTCATAAGACATCTTCTGCATATCATCATAGAGCTTAATCTCACTAAAGTCCATGCCTGTTGTCTTCAGAAAACTATACTTAAAGTAATTGAAGTCAAACCACACATTGCGTTCATCAAAGGCAGGCTGTGGATAACATATATTCCAGTCCAAACCCTTGCCGCCCTCAAATTGGAACTTTGGCAGAAGAGATATTGTATTCTTTATCAAAGAGGTCTCGATTTCATTATAATGTCCTCTGTCGCGACCTTCAGAAATTGAATTAAACAGGGTTTCATCCCCAAGATCTTCCTGTAGGTAATAGGTATTGTCCTTGCTTGCGCAATAAATTTCCGGAACATTAAGGCCGGCCTTTTTGAAGTGCTTTGCAAGCTTTATAAAGGCGATATTTTCTTCCACTGAAGTTCCCTTGGCGCCAATGGCCGTTGTATCTCCAGCAGTAAGACGGAAATAGCGTCTATTGCTTCCGGAAGAAGGCAGTTCGACATCCTCAACTGCTTGTTTATGTGTATATTGTTCAAATAAATCCTCTAGCTGTTTCATATGCTGTTTTTGTAGGTTTTTAAGCATGCGTACGTATTTTGCAAATTTAGTGAAAAAGCCATTAAAACAGAAAAATACCTTTTCAATCTGAATAAATTGTACCTTTGGACGGAATTAAATTTTTTGAAATGAGTTTAAACAAAAAAAACAGCAACGCAATAATGGATGACATCTGTTATTGTTCAGATAAATACCAGTACACAATGGGCAAGTCCTTCCTGGATTGCGGGATGAAGGACAAAATCGCATACTTTAACGTATTCTTCCGCAAAGCGCCGGATAATAATAACTGGGCGGTAGTTTCAGGTACAAAAGAGGCAATGGAAATGATTGAAAGCCTCGGACATAAAACTCCCGAGTTCTTTGAAAAATTTCTTCCCGGACCCGAGTATAAAGAGTTCAGAGAGTATGCGGCAAAAATGAGATTTACGGGCAGTGTATATGCAATGAGAGAGGGAGAAATTGCATTTCCCCGTGAACCGATAATAACAGTACAGGCCCCGATTATTGAGGCTCAAGTCCTTGAGACACCGCTTCTATGCATTATGAATCACCAAATGGCAATTGCCACAAAGGCCAGCCGGGTATGCAGAAGCACAAACAAGGCGGTGAGTGAGTTCGGAAGCCGCAGGGCGCATGGTCCTTGGGCTGCAACCTACGGAGCAAAAGCCGCCTACATAGGCGGATGTGCAAATTCCTCCAATGTTCTTACTTCAGAAATTTTTGACACTCCCGCTTCAGGAACAATGGCTCACAGTTTTGTTACCTCTTTTGGATGCACTATCGCAGGAGAGTACAAGGCATTTACATCATACATCAAGACTCACATGACGGAGCCGCTTATTCTTCTGATTGACACATACGATACAATTAACTGCGGTCTTAAAAACGCAATTCGCGCATATAAAGATTGCGGCATAGATGACTCTTTTGCACACGGTTACGGCATTCGCTTAGATAGCGGAGACTTGGCATACCTTAGCCGCAAATGCAGAGATATTCTGGACAAGGCCGGAATGAAGGAATGTAAAATATTTGCAACCAATGCTTTGGACGAATATTTAATATCTGAACTTGAACAGCAGGGAGCGTGCATAGATTCTTACGGTGTAGGAGATGCTATTGCAACCAGTAAACATAACCCTTGTTTTGGTAATGTATATAAGCTGGTTCAAATTGATAATCAGCCTGTTTTAAAAAGGTCTGAAGATAAGGTAAAACTTATTAACCCCGGATTCCAAATTACATACAGGTTAATGCAAAAAGGGTTGTTTAAGACGGATATCACGTGTCTGCGCGGAGACAATACTTCCAAATTGATTGAAGCCGGAGATGAGGTTCCGATACAGGCAGAATTTGATGAGACCCAGCAGAAAAAATTTGCAAAAGGAAGTTATACGTGGAAAACTCTTCAGACTCAAATGATTAAGGATGGAAATTTCTGTTATGAAGACATATCTGTGGAAGAAAAGAGGAATTATTATCTGGCAAATCTATCTAGTTTCAATCCGACTGAACGTCGTCTGATTAACCCTCACTTCTATAAAGTTGACATTTCCAATGAACTTTATGATTTGAAGATGGGGCTTGTAAATCACCTTATTAAAGAGATTAATGACTTCAAAACACAGGATGTATAGAATTCAAAAGAACAAATTTCAAGAGTATTAAAACATCTGCACAATGGAGAAAAAGATTTGCATTCACGTTATTGTCGATATGTTGTATGACTTCATAGACGGCTCGCTTGCCTGTGAAAACGGAGAGAACGCCGCGCATAAAGCCGTTGAATACATCAACAAACATCCTGAACAGAAGGTCCTTTACGTTTGCGACCATCATCCCGCAACTCATTGTTCATTTAAGAGAAACGGAGGAATCTGGCCGCCCCACTGCGTCAGAAATACTCACGGCGGAGCCATCCACAAAGCATTTACAGGGGATATTAAAATCCCCTCAAACAGACCGGGCAAAAATAATAAGTACTACAAAGGCTGCAATCCTAAAAAAGAGCAATACTCCGGATATGAAGCTGTTTCAGCCGCAGGTATCTCTCTTGGAAATGCCATCAAATCTGCGGCAATGGAGGCAGGCTGCAATGGAACAATTTTTGTTGCTGTCAGCGGCATTGCAACGGAATTTTGCGTTAAAGCAACCGTCACGGATTTGCTAAAAAATGGTTATGAGATTGCGCTGCAGAAAGATGCGCTTGCATGGGTCACAAGAAAGGCGCATGAAGATACTCTTAAAGAGCTTAAGGATAAGAAAGTTACAATGATAAATGCGTAGGGGCGCCAAAAGAAAATATCGCATTAATATTCACGACAGTTTAAAGAAATGCCGCAGCATTTGGCTTACGGGACTAGTTCTTTTTGCCTTTGCAGCATTGCAGAGCTGGAGCAGACCGGACGCTCTGCGCCACGGAAGGATTGCAGCGGCAATGCAAAAAGACACAGTTAAAAAAGGGAACGATTCTACCATAATAACTCCTTACAGTGAAATGGTTGATTCTCTTGCAGGCCTAAACCTCAGCATGGATTCATTGCGCCGCATGGGACTGTCAACCAAAGTGTTATTTTCCATTGACTCAATTTATAAAGCAGACTCCATAGCATCGATTATTATATACACGCCGCGTGAAAAAAGAAAGATGCACAGAGACAGCGTAAAAGCGTACAGAGACAGCGTGCTTGGCGCAACTCCGCGTTTATTAGACACTTACGTATTCCCAGATAGCGTAATCAATCACAGGCTGTTCATGTGGAAACACAACACGTATGTAAACAGCCAGGAGATCATGAAGTTTGATACCTCATTCAACTACCACTTCTATGACTTGCCGTTTTACAAAAACGATGTAAATGCCCAATATCTGGGAACTTCCGGAAGCGCCGCATTGCCGTTCAATTATTTTAAAAGAGAGCACGTAGATGTATTTCCTTTTTTTGATGTGCAGTTGCCTTACACTTATGTTCCGGAAACAATGCCATTCTACAATGTAAAAACGCCTTATACGGAACTTGCATATTGGGGAACTCAGTTTGCTACAAGAGAGAAAGAGGAGGATAACATAAAATTCATGCATACGCAAAACTTCACTCCCTCTTTCAATTTCAATGTTATGTATCAGAGATTTGGTACAAACGGAATACTCACCAATGAAAAAACCGACTTCAGAACCTTCACACTTACAGGCAATTACCTTGGCAAAAGATATGTGGCGCAGGGCGGCTATATATTCAGCAGGCTAAAGAGAAATGAGAACGGAGGAGTCTCTGATATCACTATGGTTACAGATACAACCATTGATGCAAAGACAATTCCGGTCTATCTTTCCGACGCATCGTCGGTACTGAGAAGAAACACTTTTTTCATTACTCATACTTACGGAGTGCCAATAAATCTTTTTGCAAAAAGAGATTCTCTCGGACATAAGACTGACACTCTAAAAACAGGAGAAGGGACCATCACCTATTTTGGACATTACGGTGAATTTTCCACATATTCAAGAAGTTATACTGATGCCATTGCAACCACCGATTCAGTAGGACGCTCGCTTTATAATAACAGATTCTACGTAAACCCTACCGCTACTTTTGACTCCGTGAGAGTAAGAAAATTGGAGAACCGCTTTTTTATTAAAATGCAGCCATGGAGCAAAGATGCAATAGTCTCAAATGTAAATGGAGGTATTGGTCATCAGCTGCTTAAGATATACGGATTTAAGCAGGATTATTTCCTGACCGGTCATAAGATTACAAATGAGAATGATTTATACGCATATTTTGGCGCGGAGGGGAAATTTAGAAAATACTTCTTATGGAATGCGTTAGGCAAAATTGACTTTGCCGGCTATTACAAAGGCAATTACACCGTTGACGCCATGATGAGATTTTCATCATGGGCTGTTAAAGACGGAATTCACTTTACGGCAAAATTCCACAATTCATTGAAGAGCCCGAGTTATTATTACGATAACTACTACTCCAATCACTATAAGTGGAACAATAATTTTGATAAAATTTCAGAAACCAAACTAGAGGCGCTGCTTCAAATTCCTCACTGGAATTTAGAGGCATCATTTGGATATGCTCTTCTTAACAATAACATTTATCTGGACACTCTTGGCGTGCCGCAACAGAACGTTTCTGCAATGAGCGTTATAAACGGCTATATATCCAAGAATTTCAAAGCGGGAATATTCCACTTTGACAATAAAGTTTTATTCCAGATATCTTCAAATGATAAAGTTTTGCCCCTTCCTAAATTGGCTCTGAATGTAAGATACTACGTTCAATTCTATGCTGTCAAAAATGTTCTTAACGTTCAGATAGGAGCCAACGTAACATATTATACAAAGTATTACGCCCAAGCCTATTCGCCCGCCCTTGGAATGTTCTATAATCAAAGAGATTACAAGACCGGCGCATGCCCCTACATTGATCCTTTCATAAATCTGCAATGGAAACGTGCGTGTTTCTTTGTCAAATATGAGAATGCCGCAATGGGCTGGCTTAACAGCGATTACTTCTCTGCGTACAGATATTTGCGGCCTCAGTCAGCCCTTAAATTCGGGTTGTTCTGGCCGTTTTATATAAAATAACGTTCTCCGCACAAAGCGGATTAGACAACTGTCGTGAGGCAGATTAAAGACATATATGAAGATAACGAGCTTGTCAAAAGATTTGAGAAGCTGAGCGTCAGGCGTAAAAATCTGGTACGTGTGAGCGTCGCTTTTCTTATTATCCTGCTGATTATTTTTTTGCCAAAATGGAAGCTGATTCAGAACCATGACATCTCCATTTCTCCAAAAATGCTGATGGGGGACACTATCAACTGTACCATTATTATTGACAGCAAAATAAACACGGGAAGACCATCCATAAGATATGCTTATGAGATGGTTTCCGCATTTAATAGACAGCAACAATGCACTGTAAATATGAGCGTTAGTCCAAACTCTGATTCTATCTGGAGAGATTTGAGCGACGGAGCTATTGATATTATTGTATTCAACGACAGCGGTGACTCTATCCCGAGCGCTTATGCAGATGACATTATTACCAGCCTTCCAGTTAACAATACAGACCGTGACGATTTTGAAGTTTTATGTGCCTCCGGATATGAAAACGAAAAAATCATAGACGCCGTAAATTTCTGGTTCTCACACTTTAAACAGACTTATGAATACAAGCGTCTGTATGAAAAATATCATCAGAAACATTCTGTTTTTAGGCGCTCCGGCAAATACGACAACATGATGGCCCCAATGACCAGGTATCAAATTTCCCCTTATGACGACATGGTTAAAAAATACAGCAAGGAGATCGGATGGGATTGGAGACTTGTCTCCGCGTTAATTTACCAGGAGTCAAAATTTAATTCACATGTAATTTCTTCCGGCGGTGCGGTAGGTCTGATGCAGGTTAAAGAGAGCACTGCAAGAAAGCACGGAGTGAGTAACGTTTATAATCCCGAGATGAATATCAAAGCCGGCACCCGCGTGCTTGGAACGCTCTACAGAATATATGCCGCAAAAGGCATTAAAGGAGCTGATTTGGTGCAAATTACATTAGCAGCTTACAACGCCGGAGATGGCCGCATGTCTCAGTGTATGGCCGTTGCAAAAAGCGAAGGAAAAGATCCGCGCAGCTGGTCAGACATTTCAGAAATTCTTCCTCTGATGAGAGGCGGTTACAGCAATGAAGGAGTTAACGTTGGTTCTTTTAGCGGACGCACAATGGTCAGGCACGTAAGAATAGTAATGCAACAGTATGATTATTACAAACGTACAGTTGTAGAGTAAAGTTTTGAGCAGTTATTTAACCGTCAAAGTTTTGGCGGGAGAAATCTTAGAAATAAATCTGCAGGGAATCATCAAAATTAGCATGATGGCCGCAAAGCATATAACATCAATGAGTACAACCGTGCCGACCGTTAGATGAATAGGAACAAATTTCACAAAATAATTATCGGGGTTAAGAGAAATTATCTTGTATTTCCACTGAGCCCAGCACAAACCCGCACCCAATAAAGTGCCCCATGTCAACCCTTTAAGAACAATAAGAGATGTCTTTGCCAGAAAAATACCGGCAATATTTTTATCCTTCATTCCCATTGCCTTAAACAGTCCTATGTGAGAAATATTCTCAAACAAGATTATCAGAATGCCGGATACCATATTAAAGCCGGCCACTACAATCATCAGAACCAAAATTATAAATACGTTTAAATCAAGAAGATGCAACCAGTCAAAAAGTGTAAACATATTATCTTTTACACTCGTGACAGATACAGCATTGTCTCCGTTTTTCAAATTATCATATATTGTTTTAATGACCGCATCCTTTCTCTGCTGCAGCAAATTTTCATTGTGCTCCTTAAAAAGAATCTCATAAGTACTAACCTCTCCATTTGTCCAGCCGTTAAGCTCCCTCACGGTTTTGGCATTTGCAAGCACGTACAACTTATCATAATCTTCCAGCTGCGCAGAGTAAATTCCGGATATTTTAAATCTTCTGACTTGTATTGCATCCCCAATGAAATACATTGTCATCTTCTCCCCCGCCTTTAACAACAGCATATCCGCCAGCCTCTTGGAAATTATCACTTCATCACTATCCTTGACCGGCAGTTTCCCTTGCAGCATGGTACTTTTAAAAAATGTCCAGTCATAAGTGGAGTCAACCCCTTTTAAAACCACCCCCTGAATTTGGTCGTCTGTTTTAATAAGACCCGGACGATAAGCAGTTCCCTGCACGGCCTTAACAAAAGGCAGCGCGGCAATTTTATTTATTACGCAAGGCAACGGTTTTATAGAATAAAGTTCTGCATTATTATCTGAGTTGCTTTCCAGCCCCGGAGGAGTTACAACCAAATCCCCGGTAAAACCTATTGCATTATTTATCAGCTCTTTGCGGAATCCACCGGAAACGGAAACTGCAATAATAATGGTTATCACGCTGATAGCAACGGACACGGAGGCAATAACATTGCTAATGCCGCTAAGCCTGTTGTGTCTGTTCTCTTTTTTGCCCAGTCGCCCGGCAATGTACCAGCTTAAACTCATCTATATTGCAAATCAAAAAATAGTTTATAATTTTGTCCCCGCATGCGGGGCTAGCTCAGTTGGTAGAGCATCAGCTTCCCAAGCTGAGGGTCGCGAGTTCGAATCTCGTGTCCCGCTCTAAAACCGGTCAATCTTTTGATTAACCGGTTTTTATTTTAAGTTCACTTTACAAGAGTGTCAAGTACAAGTTTGATTAACTTGTCTATGTAAGGTTCATAATCTGTTATAGCCTCTTTACTGTAGCGGTTTGCAATAATACAACAAACGGTGCCGGCTTTGTGTCCCATCTGTTTTGCAAATCCAGCAATTGCGGAACCCTCCATCTCATAATTAGTTACGCGATATCCGTTAAAATTAAATGACTCAAATTTTTTGTTCATCTCCGGCATAACTATAGGGAGTCTTAAGACTCTTCCTTGAGGTCCAAAAAATCCCGGAGCTGAAATGGTCATTCCTTTTATAGTTCTGTCTTTAAACATATCAATAAGTTCCTGGGAATTCTTCACAAAATACGGACGTGCAAGATATTTATTCCAATCCATGTGCTGAATAAGAGCCTCTTCCATATCACGTTCTGTAACATTCTC
>JAQWEK010000132.1 GCA_028704975.1 Bacteroidales bacterium
TTGCACTTGCATGTTCATTGATATGGCCTGCAATTTGGCCTCTTGCAATGGCGGATCTTGGCAAATTTACAAAGCAGGGAGGTGCTCTGTTGGTAGTTACCATATTTGGCGGAGCCGTTGTGCCTCAAATATTTGGATGGATCAGCAATATTCTTGTAAATCACGGAATGGATCAGGCTACCGCTATTCAGCAGTCTTATTGGATTGCCCTTCCTTGCTATTTGTTCATTTTGTGGTATGCTTATTACGGTTATAAGATTCGTAAGCCTGCTAAAAAACAAATTTAATTTACATATATAAGAGGTTTATTACCAGCAAGCAGCTAAGCGAGTGCATTCTGTACGGGCAATGATTTTCTTCAGAAAATCATTAGCTGGAAGTAATTCAAAGCGTAGAGCAGCAATGAACCTTGTGTTATTAAATAGATATAACGATGGATAATTGGAAAGAGATACTTGAGCAATTTAACACTGTCGGAACACTCTGTGAACCAAAGGTATTAGGCAACGGACTAATTAATGATACTTTTATTGTCCGCACTGCGGAACCGGAGTGTGATGACTACGTATTGCAAAGAATCAACAATGCAATATTCCCGGATGTGGAATTGCTGCAGCGCAATATTGAGATTGTTACTGACCACATTAGAGCAAAGTTACATGCGCGCGGAGAGAAAGATATCAAACGCAAGGCATTGCAGTTTATTAAGACTCGCGACAGATCATGCGGGTGCTGTAATTCACTCAGCGGCGCGGAAGGCGGTAACTTGCCGGGTGCAAAAACTTATGTATGCGTGGACGGCAAATACTGGAGACTTTCTGTATTTATTGAGGACTCAAAGAGTTATGAGGCAGTAACTCCCGAGTTTGCATACCTGACCGGTAAATCTTTTGGAGATTTTGAAGGGATGCTCTCAGACATTCCTGCGGGAAAAGTCGGAGCATCTATCGTGAACTTTCATAATTTAAAATTCCGCCTTGGTGAGCTGGATGCTGCAATAGCGGCTGATACTGCCGGCAGAGTTCGGGAGATGAAACCTGTTATAGATAAGGTGCTTGCAGCGGCAGATAAAATGTGTGTTGCGCAGAATGAGCAAGAGGCGGGCAAGCTTCCTACTCGTCTTGCACACTGTGATACAAAAGTTAACAACATGCTGTTTGATGCTAAAGATGACAATTTCCTTTGCGTTATAGATTTGGACACAGTTATGCCTTCAACTGTGCTTTCGGATTTTGGAGACTTCATAAGAACTGCGGGAAACTGCGGTGCGGAAGATGATAAAGACCTTAGCAATGTGCATCTGAATATGCCTGTATTCCAGTCTTTTGCAAAGGGATATTTGGAAGGAACAAAAGATTTTCTCACCCTGCGTGAAAAAGAACTTCTTCCTTTTGGAGGTGCAATGATGACTTATATGCAGACCGTCCGCTTCCTTGCAGATTATCTAAACGGGGATACTTATTACAAAATAAAATATCCTCGTCATAACTATGACAGGACAATGGCTCAGTTGACTTTGTTTGAGGATATTGAAAAGCATCTACAGGAAATGAACAATTATATTCAATCTATATAGGTGGTGTAATTCTATTGTGTAGATTTCCAGTTCATTATAAAGGCACGGGTGTCAATTTTAAGACCCGTGCTTTTATAATTTATTGATAATAAGCTTATTGGGTTTGGCCACCCAAATTAGCTCTCTTAGTGTAGCGCTCCCATTAAATAAATCACTCCGCCGGTCATAGCCTCAACTCCCGTCATCCATGTCTTGCGGAATTCAGGTTTCATTTTGGAGGTGTGGAGTTCTCCTGTTGGCTTGTCCGCCGGGCTTACTCCAAGGCGGAACAGTGCACCGGGGACAATTTGCAGATAGCGGGCAAAATCTTCTGCCCCCATGACTTTATCTATCTCTACAAGATTATTTGCTCCAATTGTCCGGGACATACCCTCTTTTACTATACCCACAAGTTTTGCATCATTTATAACCGGAGGGGCCGGATTGCCCGTCACAATTTTAGGCATCTTATTTTCAGGCATGCCAAGGCTTTCTGCTGCGCCAAAGGTGATTTCATGTATTCTCTTTAAGAAGGTGCTGTCCGTTGCGTTATCAAAGAAACGCGTGGTTGCCTGGAGAACAACACTGTCGGGAACAATATTAGGACGAGACCCTGCATTAAACGCTCCAACGGTAAGAACTGCACTTTTGGTTGCAGGAATAGTGCGAGATACAATGGTCTGATAATCAAGCACTGCGGCACATGCGGCAGGAATAGGGTCTTTTCCTCTATGGGGATATCCGCCGTGAGTTCCTTCTCCGTAAATTGTTATGGTGTAATTTCTTACGCCGGCCATGGATGGGCCGTATATGTAGCCGACCTTACCGGCAGGCAGGTCCGGGAAAGTGTGAAAGCAAAGAGCATACGACGGTTTTGGAAAGCGCGTAAATAGTCCGTCAGATATCATTTGCGAACTCCCTCCGTTTCTCTCCTCTGACGGCTGGAAAACGGCAACAATGGTCCCATGCCATGCAGCCGAATTGACAATTAAATTATTAAGTACGCCCAGCAATACCGTCATGTGTACGTCATGTCCGCATGCATGCATTACAGGAGTACCCGCATCAGAACCCCCCTGTAGTCTATTACCTTTAGCATCCACTCTTTTGGTGCTTTCAAACGGTAAGCCCGTCTCCTCTTTTATGGGCAGCGCATCCATATCGGCACGCAATAAAATGACCGGACCGGAGCCATTTTTAATAATCGTGACAATTCCGTAACCGCCCCCCACACCTCTGGTGGTTTCAATTTGTAAGTTTTTATTATTGCCGGTCTTATTGGAACCGGTCTTTGCATAAATCTCCTTTATGGATTGTAAATCAGATGCTAAGGCGTCTGATGTCTCTCTTTCCATCCCGCTTAGTTCAGGGTTTTTGTGCAATTTTTCATAAAGAGCTTCATAATGACCATAAGTTTGCTCAGCGACAGATTTGATATTCAGGACACTGGCCTCTGAAATTGAGGCCGGGGTTTTGTCTGAAATCCTGTTTTGGGCAAGAGAAGTTGAGAATACTCCGGTAGTGAATAAGACTATGGCTAGTAGTGGAATAGAATGAAAAGCAATAAAATGATTGTGTGTCATATTTGCAGTTTTATAACATGCGCAAAGATACCTTAAAAATATCTCAATTAATAGGCGCCTTTAACAAAGACAGTTGCTAACATTTTAAGGTAAGCATGTGGATGTTTTGTAAGTATTTCTGTTCAGAAATACTTATTTCTAAAAAAAGAGGACAGCCAAAATTTTGGCTGTCCTCCTAATAAATAATTAGTTACAAGCTAATTATGATAAATTGAATTATTCTTGATCTGAATCCCACCATACTGGAATAGTCCAAACATCATCATAGTTGTTCCAGCACTTTTTTGCATCAGACATATTTGCTCCAGGAACCTCATTACCAATAGCTGTCAAATTAGCTGTATTATAATTAAGTTCATGAGAGCACTGACGCCAACGACGGAATGTACTGCCCGCAGGAATTGCAAGAA
>JAQWEK010000133.1 GCA_028704975.1 Bacteroidales bacterium
TTTTACCCCAGTCGGTTATTGAAACAGAACCTTTGATATAAAGTTCATCACCATTGGTAACTATTTTGTAAATATAGTTTTTACCCGCCTCCCAACTTTCCAGATTGGACGTTTCCGTTTTTACCGGAAGAATTTGAGAAGAAGTACATGATGTCCCGTTTATTTCCATAGTTATACTGACAGTTATATTATCAGCCGCCACAGGAGCTACTAGAACATCAACATTAGAATATGTATTGTTGTACAACGGACACCCTCCGCTAAAATTCAACTCGCCAACACTGCTTAAACCGCTTAATCTGCAGGCAGGAGAGACATCAAAACTCATAATCCCGCTATTACAATAAAAAGAACCGTCACCACCTTTATCAAGCGTTATCCCGGTCAACATAGCTGTTCCCTTGACATTGTCATCCAGTTTGATGGAAAAAGTGATTTTGGACAAGGCATGCATAAACACCAAAGACGCTGTAGATTTACTTCTGTTGACAACAGCTGTTTTGCCGCCAAGAGCGGACACTGCCCACATGTAATCAGCTTGATTTTCACCTCCAAAATACTCCGGATTTACAATTTTTACCGGAATAGTTCTATTACTACAGGACGGTACCACCGCTTCCCCTGTCACAGGAAGGGAAGCGGGGTAAAAACCATAAACACAAGCGTCCTCTGCCGTAAGGGAAACAGCATTGCCACACCAACTCCCGCCTTCATACACAAATACATTCATACATGTATCGTAGCCGCTACCATTTAAAAGAATACCAACCCTGTTCCCGTCTAAAAAACCATCTCCAGCAACCAGAGAATCTACGGAAGTATCAAGCATCGTTTGTGTCCAAGCTACCATTCCAAGTTCCGCATCTTTAATGTCGTTGCCTCTCCCTCCCTTCTTACACCCGCACAAATCCAATATTAAGAACAATGCTGTCAGCGACAAAATGCAATTTCTCATTATTTAGCTTAAAGTTACATCCGTTGATGTTCCTGCCGTCCAGTCTGCAATAGACACAGTCCCTATGACAAGTTCTCCGCTGCTGACCGTTATGTTGTATGTATAGCTTGTAGCCGCTACCCAAGCTGCAACCTGAGAAACCGGCAGCGTTGCAGAATAGGTCTGTCCGTCCAATGTAATTGCAAGAGTTATAGTTGACGATGATGAAGTTCCCTCTGCGAGCTGCGTCGGAGCCACAAGTGCAACTATTTCCGATGCCGTTGTGGACAAAGTTTTAGTCCCCGTATAATCAAGCGTACTCTGACTTGTCAGCCCCGCAAGAGCTCCGGTTGCTATGGCCATTGTTCCGTTTGTGCCTGCTTTGAACTTATAAGTATCACCCCCTGCTGTAAGTTTAATTTCCGTAAGAGCACCGGCTCCGGCGTATGTACTGCCAAGTTTCAAACTAAAAATAACCTTTGAAAGAGCATGATTAAATGTTAGTGCAGCTGTCCTGTTGGTTTTGCTAACCGCGACCGGTGTTGCCCAAAGGTAATCATTCTGGGAAGTTGCGGAGAAATCATCGGCGGTTACAACACTAACGGTTTTTGTTGAAACACTTGTAGGATTTGTCAGCTCGGAAGCAGTCGCGGGATAATAACCATAAACCGTAGCATCCGCATTTATATAAATTGACGGGGTTGGTGAAACTGTGTTACTGCCGGAACTCACCGCAGCAGTGGAATTGGCAGTTGGGGAATAAGCCGCACCACTAACAAAAACGCCAATAGTTGAACTCGAAAAAGATGAAATAGGTGATTTTGTAAAGGACCCGTCCGTACTTGGTTTTACATTTGTGGTAATACTCAACTGACCGCCGCTATCATTTGAATTATCCTTAGAACACCCACAGAAAATAACTGCGGAAACAACCGCCGTTAAAATGAATAAATTTTTTCTCATTGTTAATATTTTTTTAAGTCTTTATAATATCTATGCGTTATTCCCAGCCTTTATGAGAGGGATATCGAACCTAAAAGTCGAACCTTCTCCCATCTTTGAATTGACATATATCCTGCCGTGCATCAAAGAGACGATCCCCTTGCATATTACAAGGCCCAAACCAGTATTATTCCACGACAGGGCGGGATCCTCCGGCAGAGGATCTGTAAAATTGCGGGAAAGCATTTCCTCCATCTTTTTCGGAATGCCTATTCCCTGATCCTTAACAAAAAAGGAGATACAGGATCGCACTATATCATAACCAAAACATATCTCCCCTCTTTCAGAAAATTTTAATGAATTGTCCAATAAATTATTCATGATTTTCTCCAACCTGTAACGATCAGTAAAAACCCTAATTCCCTGCTTTGCCGGTTTCTTAAAAACAATATATATATCATTCTTCCCTTCCTCTACCCTAAGCTTTTCAAACGATGAAAGAATCGCCCCACAAAATTCATCCAAATCAACCTCCTCATACTTCATCTTTAAATTTCCGCAATATATTCTGGCAATATCAAGCACATCCTCCAGCACCTTTAAAAGTTTAACTGTGCTGACATTTATAATTTTGGCATATTCCTCCCTCTCCTTACCGGAAATTGCCCCCTGCCCTATAAGGTCTGAAAAACCAACTATTCCGTTAAGGGGCGTACGAATCTCATGACCGATATTTAAGATAAGGTCATCTCTCCGTTTTTTATATTTTTTAACCTCACAAATTATAGTTTCCAATTTTTCACATATAACATCCTGTCTCTCCAATCCGGCGCTTAAATATTTTCCATTTTCAATACGCGAACAAGCAGACACAAAATTGCGTCTGAAACTTCTTTCATCCTCCCTAAAATCCAACAACATGGATAATATATCGACATGGTCTGTCTTCATAGAGAATTCTCATTATTGCCTCCGGAGGGAACTAATTGCATTTTTTGTCCGCCATAATTATTTATGGCTACATAACGTATTTTGTCTGCCAGTTTAGTGCTGCTCTTACCTCTTAGCGCCTTACTCACCATAGCCTCCGTAACATCAAACAGTTCTGCAATTTGCTTTACCTTGCCATAGCCTACGATTATCCGATTTAAATCTTTCATTTTATGCTATATACAATACTGGAATTTATTTTTATCTTTACGGTAGTGTTAAACTTTAACAAGTGTTTGACCGTTGCAAAGTTAATTGAGATATTTCATTTTAACAAGAAAATATGAGAGAATTTTCAACCCTAAAGCAAAGAATATTAGAATACTTGGAGTTAAAGGGTATAACGAGGTACGAGTTCTACATTGCTACCGGTATTTCAAATGGCATTTTATCTCAAAAAAATGGACTATCAGAGGAAAATTTGTTGAAATTTCTCAAAGTTTACCATGACATTAATTTTCACTGGTTTCTAACCGGCACCGGAGAAATTATAGATAAGAATACAGATCAAAATCAGAGAAAAAGGGGTAACATGTCCATTCAGCCGCACCGCGTGATAAAACAGGGCAACAACAACGAATTAAAGATGATCTGCAAACTCGCAATGAAAAATGCATTGTTGGAAAAGGAAAATAAAGAATTGAAAAAACTCCTTAAAAAGAAAC
>JAQWEK010000134.1 GCA_028704975.1 Bacteroidales bacterium
TAACCTCCCCCCTTAAACTTATCAACATATTTTGCTTAATTACTTCTATATCAGTGTATTTACCCATAAGAACAAATAATTTGGCAAGAGCCGCCTCTGTTGTACTGTCATACCCGCAAATAACCCCTATTTTCTTAAGCGCGGCACCGGTTGCATAAGCACACATGTCAACGCTACCAGCTTGACACTGCGTAACATCTACAATAATTACCCCCTTCTTGACCCCTCTTTCCAAGCTATTAAGAAATTCTCTGTTAGTTGGAGCATTGCCGGAACCGTATGTTTCAAGTATTACGGCTCTGCACCCTTTAATATTAATAGCAGAATCTATCGCCTCCGCCTTAATGCCCGGAAATATTTTAACTATTGCAACATTAGCATCCAACTTTGTGCTTATTTTCAAAGGCTTACCCCATTTTACCGGATAATTTATCACGGAAGCATTATACTTGATATGCACTCCTACATCCGCAAGAACCGGATAATTTGCCGATCTAAAAGCACGGAAATTCTCGGCATTGTATTTTGTTGTTCTGTTCCCTCTATATAGCTGACTTTCAAAGTATATGCAGACCTCCGGAACCATTGCTCTTCCGTCTTTTCTCAGGGCTGCAGCTATCTCTATGGAAGAGATAATATTCTCTTTTCCGTCAGTTCTAAGCATTCCAATTGGCAGCTGGCTCCCGGTAAGAACAACCGGCTTCTCCAAATTCTCCAGCATAAAACTCAGGGCGGAAGCCGTATAAGACATTGTATCGGTACCATGCAATATTACAAAGCCATCATACTTTTTGTAATTATCTTCTATCAACTCACACAATTTCACCCAAAAATCAGGAGCAACATCGGATGAATCAATAACCGGGTTAAACGAGTAAGTTTCAATAGAATACCCAAACTTCTTAAGTTCAGGAACCTCCTCTTGAATCTGACTAAAATTAAACGGAACCAACGCAAGCGTCTTTGCATCTTGCTTCATTCCAATTGTACCTCCTGTATAAATCAATAATAGACGTCTTTTCATACTATTTAAATCAACATTAGTTTGTTTCACAATTATATTTCCCGACAGTTTTATATTGCAAACAGTTCTTCTGCATTCATTGTAGTTTGAAATGCGACTTCATCTATGCTGCATCCTTTTATTTCTGAGACTTTTGCAGCAATCAACGGAATATATGAACTCTCATTCCTTTTTCCGCGGTGAGGCACAGGGGTAAGCCAAGGAGAATCCGTCTCCAAAACAATACTTTTTAACGGTATGTTTTCCAGCGTTTTAGCAATACCGGCATTTTTATATGTCACAACCCCGCCTATTCCCACCTTGAATTCCCCGTATCTCTGAATCCTCTCAAATGTCTCCGGGCTGCCGCTAAAGGCATGAAACACTCCTCTGATCCTCTGAGATTTGCCGCTCTTGCCAAACACGTGATTATCAAGCACCTGAAATATTTCATCTGTTGCGGAACGCTCGTGAATTATAATGGGAAGATTGTATTCTGCAGCCATATCAATCTGAGTACCAAACACTTCCATCTGCTCCTTCATGAATTCTTTGCTCCAGTACCCGTCAAGTCCGATTTCTCCTATTGCATAATATCTTGGATTGCAGGATAATGCACTATCGTGATTGCTGCTGTTAACTGAATCTTTTAATTTTTCCTCCACAAACTTTAATTCTTCCCTCCAATTGGCAGCCACAGACGTGGGATGCAGGCCTATTGTCATAAAAGCGTTATTCTGGTGATTATTAAAGCATTCCAGCTGCATATGATAATAGGTTGAATCTATCGCGGGGAAAATCCACTTTGAAACACCAGCATCCAGCGCCCTCTGCAAAACCTCCTCTCTATCGGCATCAAAGGCGGTGTCATATGGGTGCGTATGTGTATCTATAAAAGTCATGCCGTTAAATCTTCCTCTTCCTATTCCTGCTTAGAGTATACTCCCCTTTTTCATCCGCAACAACGTCCCCCGACAACTCAAGTTCCAGCATTATTAGCGAAACGGTATTAAAATCAAGCCCTGTATTTTGCACTAAATAATCTACGCTGCGGGGAGTACCGAGCGTTAAAGTTAGCAATATTTTTTTTCTTTTGTTTTCCGCTCCTGAAAACAAGTCCGGCTGCATGGCAACGTCCGTCCGGCTGGTTGCGGTCCACCCAAGTTCCTTTGGAATTGTGGCGCTATTTACGCATATAGACGCTATATTCTTGCTGATCAAATAATTGCAGCCATAAGAATTGGCGTCACATATCCTGCCGGGAACGGCAAAAATTTCTCTTGAATAAGAACTTGCATACTCTACCGTGCTCATAGAACCGCCTGACACTCTGGTTTCTGCAACAAGCAATCCTTGTGTCATCCCGGCAATGATTCTATTGCGCTGCAAAAAATTTCTGCGGAGCGCCGGAACGGCACGCGGAAATTCCGTGATAATTCCTCCGTGAGACATCATTTTAATAGCGTCTTCCCTGTGAGATGCCGGATATATCAAATCTATGCCGCAAGGCAAAACGGCAACCGTCTCCATCTTATTTGCCAAAGCCGCGCGATGAGCCGTTATATCTATCCCGATAGCCAAACCACTTACAATTAACGGATTAAAGCCCGTATCCCCAAGCGCGTCTATCAGCAATCTGCAAGCGGTATTGCCATATTCCGACGCCAGCCTGGTACCCACAACCCCAAGACTTCTGGTGTTGTTCAAATCTCCGTTTCCCATGTAATAGAGAACTATAGGAGCATCCTGACACTCTAGCAATTTTTGCGGATACTCTTTGCTATTTACATCAATTATGCGGACATTCTTTTCTCTGTACCATAAGGCCTCTTTTTCCGCCCGCTCAAGGCACTCTTTTGATTGCAGACGCGCGCCTATTCCGTGTATACGCAACAAGTCATCTATATCATCAAAAGATCCTTCAAAAATTTTCTCAATTTTTGGGAAGTACTCAATAACATGCCTTCCCCGCAAAGGATCGTCAAAAAACTCTCTGTTTAAAGCACATAGATAAATCTCTCTCTTGAGTCTGCTGTCACTCTGCCAAACCGCGTTTTTTGCATAAAGACTACCTTCGTATTCCATGGTTTACCGGTTTTAAATTGTTTGAATAAATTATATGTAAAAAAAACGGCTGCAAGATATTTCACTTGCAGCCGAATCAGGTGCCATACTTTCAATTTATCCGGTAAAAAAATCCGGAATTGTAAATAATATTTACCAACCGCTCAAATTGTTCATATTACCAACATTGCGTCTCCGTAAATTCCAAATTTATAGCTCTTTTTAATAGCCAGTTTATATGCAGCCATAACTTTATCAAAACCGCCAAAAGCCGCCTGTGTCATTAACATTGTGGAAAGCGGATAATGGAAATTGGTAATTAGAGCGTCTGCAATTGCAAAATCATAAGGAGGGAAAATAAACTTGTTTGTCCAACCGTCAAAAGGTTTAACCTGATTTGTTGTTGTAACCGGTGTCTCTA
>JAQWEK010000135.1 GCA_028704975.1 Bacteroidales bacterium
AATGTCCTCTTATGGATCACTTCCTGTCGGGATGCAAAGGTAATTCTAATTAAAATTCAAAGCAAAGTTTTTACCGCATTTGCTTTGTAAAATTAAAAAGCATACTTTTGTGCCACGGCGGGAGGCTTTATCGCTCAAGTAATTGGGAGGAAAGTCCGGACAGGATAGAGCAATGTGCTGCGGAAAGCGCAGACAGGTGAAAGCTTGTGTGAGGGTAACAGAAAATAACCGCTTTTTTCCGTGGAAACGGATGGAAGCAAGGGTGAAAATGCGAGTCAAGAGCTCACAGAGGGCAAAAGTGATTTTGCTTTAGTATTCAGCCACATCCTGCAAGGCCACATATACCGGCAGTTAAGAGCTGCTCGCTCGTTGCCGGGGGGTAGGCTGCACTAGATAAATGATAAAGGCCGCTGTTTAAACGGTACAGAATTCGGCTTACACTCCCGCCTGCAAAATAAAGGGTCTGAGAAGAAATTTTCAGACCCTTTTCCATATGGTTCTCAAGTAACAAATTGTCATTTTTTTCACATTCCTTACTTGACGGGAGATTTTGCAAGGATATCCGTGAAATATTGCCTTAGGTTTTTCCAATCATAGTAAGGCCACATCTTGCTCTCCAGAGGGAGTTTGGCTTCACGTTCATTGATTAAGATTTTTACATAAACGGGAGCATTTGCAACCGTTTTGCCGTTGGTTTTTCCCGTCGCTGATTTCCTATAAAATATAAACTGAATATTTGCAGCCATTGGGATGTAATCTACTATATTCCAGTAATATGCAAGGGAATCCAGATTGCCGGTCCGGTAATTGCCGCCGTTAATTCCAATCAGACATGATAGCGGAAGCACGTCCGAATCATGTCCAAATCTTAAAGTGGCACCGCGTCCGTTGCAGGCAATAACGGAATCTGCACCTTTGATAATATTTTTAAGAAGATATGTTTGGCTGTAAGGCATTTTGGCTCCCGACAGCTCTGAAAATCCTCTTATGCAGTACCAATAAGCATTGTCATTCAAATAGTAATTATACAGTTCTTCCTTTGTAAAGATATCTTTCATAGAAATCTTAAAATCAAGGTCCTGCATAGACTGAGCCAAATTGCACAACTTGTTGAAAAGATGAACAGACTGGTTGGAAATAATTACTTTGCCGTCCGTTCCGTAGGATTTTTTGTCATAAGGGACAGCGCATCTTGTAATAAAAGTAGTATCGGTAAACAAAGCGGACATCAATCTGTCGGGATGAGTGTTTTTTGCCTCAAAGGTTTCCAGCGCACTCTTTCTGCCCTCATTTTCATAAAACTTGGCAAAACTTAAGGCCCCGTCTTTATCATCATAATTCATATAATACATGTCATGTTCGCTTGCGTCATTGGTTATGCTTATGTTTTTGTTATATGCCTTAAGTTCTCCGCATTCAGCCATCATACTTAATATACAGCGGATTATAACTGTTGAGCGAGCATCAACTTTTACATCTCCGGCAAAGACTTCCGGAAAGTTTGCAATCATTCTGTCTGCAATTCCTCTGTGTTGTTTTGCGCCAAGTTGTGTCAGCTCCCCAAGCCGGCCGGTTGATGCAATATAAATTGAATCAACTTTAAGTTTAACGGAAGCACCTAAAGGAGTAAGAACACCCGCTTTCTCAGCCGCGTTAAATACATCATAAGCAAAACCATAATCTTTCGGACTTATCAGCCAGCGTGAGCCATGTCTTCCGTAATGGCTGATATAGAATGGTTTGTAGCCTCGCGGTGCCGGAGTCAATTTTGGCACAGCGGCAAATGCAGGGGCGGACTGCGTAGACGCATACGGATATGCCCACAGACTTCCACCCCCGATATTTACATTATTATATATTTTGTTTTTAATCTCTTGCGCACCTGCCGGAATGCTGAATATCAGCACTATGCAGGCAAATAAATAAACTGTCGCGATTCTTCTTTTCATATTTACATCAATATAATTTTCACTTTTCACAAATGCCATTTTCTATTTCACAAAGAAATCTATAACCTGCCCAATTAATTTATTAATCTGAGCTTGTGATGTTAAGGTCTCCAACGGGAATCCAAATGATGCTATTCTATAATCATCACCTTTGTAAGCTACTGCTGCAGAGATACTGGTCTGCGGGTATCTAAAGATGGTATAAGCATTTTTTTCCGCAGGAGTAAAGGCATCCGGAGACTCACAGCAATATTTTTTCTCATTCAACTGAGAATAGAAATTGTAATCTCCGCTAAAGCCAAACGGATTATCTACGGCGGAAACATTTCCGTCCGTTGAAGCAGAGTGTGTCATCCATTTGAATTTAAGAACTTTTGACGCAAAATTCTTTCCTCCTGTATCTATTTTATATCCGTCAACTAAATCTGTAGATATGTAAGCTCCTGATAATAACAGTTTTCTACCTCCTGCACAAAATTTAACGATTGCATCTCTCATTGCAGGCGTATAAACGGTAAAGTTCACCGCCTTCATTTTTCCTCCGTCATTGCTCTGAGCCTGCTTACCCATAATCATATCGCAGATATCGTAATCCTTCAGGATTGTCTTTCCGTTTTCAACAGCGCTGCGAGTTGATGAGACAAAGCTATAACCCTTTTGCATAAAGGCAATTCCATGGTCGTAAGAGTAATCAAACGTGTTGCCGGCTATTACCATTTTTGCATAGTCTCCGTGACAGGCTCCAAACCCCGGAGCATCATCATCGGTCCATGGAACACTGCGGCGGAATTCATACATGCTGCCTATAAAGCCTGCATCCTGAATATAAGGCACACCATGATCATAATCATCAAAGAAACCTGCCAAAGTGGAATCTCTGCTCTGCAGCCATTTTGGAGCACCTACTCTTTCAAAGGCATTTACAACAAGTGCAACTTTTTCTTTATTAGAATTACCTGATATCCCGACAGATACAACTTCTGACGGGAAGCTCTTGCCACCCTCATTAAGAGCGCATATTTTAAATCTATAAACTTTTCCTTTTTCTATTTCAACTCTATATGTTGTATCTTCCACAACATTGCCCACGTCAAAACCGTTATCGTCAATTGCCGTATAAACAATATACTTAGACGGCTTTGCAGTCGGCTCCTCAGGATCTTCTACTGCAGACCAATTTACCTTTGCATAAACCGTCTTGCTTGCATCAATCATATTATAGACCGGGGGAGTGACAGCAACATCCCTGTTCTTTTTATTTTTCCTGCTTCTTCTGGATGCAGAAGATTTTCTCTTATGTCTGCCTTTCTGCAGGGATGAATTATCAGAAGAATCTCCGTTATCTACTGTTACCCTTACATTATTAACAGGAAGAGGTTCAACAACATAAGGCACATTATTTTTAAATGCAAGGAATTTTAATATTCCCTTGTACATTCCTCTTGCAGCTGTAAATCTAAATGCGGGGTCAAGACCGTATTTCATGTCTGCAAAGTTTTCATGTGACAAGAATTCAAGCAATATTCC
>JAQWEK010000029.1 GCA_028704975.1 Bacteroidales bacterium
TCAATTCCAATTTGTCCGTTGCCGCTTGCCTTAATTATATCTCCGGTTGCCTTATTGACCTCTAGCCATACATTGGTTTCCGGACCAACGTTAAGCTGCAGTTTTACTTTGATCTCAGTAGGGGCGGATATATCCTTTGCGGTTGCAAGTTGGAGCGTATCGTAAGGGTCTATCTTAAAGTATTTATTCTCTTTTACAAAGGTCAGAATGTTTGTCTTTGTGGCATTGGAAGAGCCTGATACAGGGATATGTATAAATGTGCTCGGTTCAGTCTTTGCGTTTATATCCAAAAGAATTTGTTCCGGAGTTCCGCTGATATTTACGGTACCGCTGGCAAAACCGTCTCCGTAAAAATCAGGGTTATCTTTCTCCCTTGTATTTAGACATTGCAGGTTGTCCATTGAAATGCTGGTTTTGAACTTTAAGTCTTTAAAGTTCTTATAGGTAATATTACCTAAGATTGTTCCGGTATTTCCATATTGGTCTTTGAGCACATCATTTTTTAGGTGAATACCCTTTTCGGAAATTTCAATAGGACCGTTTAGAGTGTATGGAACTTTTGTGTAGTCCAACA
This sequence comes from Bacteroidales bacterium, assembly GCA_028704975.1. Lineage (GTDB taxonomy): Bacteria > Bacteroidota > Bacteroidia > Bacteroidales > UBA932 > Egerieousia. The sequence continues at coordinate 575 of JAQWEK010000029.1, forward strand.
CAAAATGGAAATCTTTAAAGTAACAATCCGTACCGGTCAGAACTAACTTATCCAAAGGTCCGTACAGCCTTATATTACCATTAATGGCTCCGGATGTTTTGGTGGCCACTGATGAAAGAAACGGTTCAAAGTAGGTCAGCGATAAATCATTAAGAGTAGAATGCATATCCACATAAGAACTGTCGGGCTTATAATAGCCATCCGCGGCGAGCTTGGATGTTCCGTCCAAATCTGTGTGTAACAATAAATTATATCTTTTTTTCGGCTCCGACCATTTGCCCAGAAGAAGCATGTCTCCAACAGGTGCCCCATATACAGAGACAGAATCACCGCGGATTTCCGCAAACATTTTATTGGTGTTTTTGTTAAGTGAAAAGTTTGCTCGTCCGGAGAAATATCCGTGTAGCTTAAATGGCTTTTCCAAGAATAAATCAACAAAACCGATATCAAAATTATTCAGTTTAATGCCCAGGGAATCAGGAATTTGTTTGGATAGGGTTCCATTTGCCAGAAAACTCTGTCTCTTGTTTTTTATCTCCACATTGTTTACTACAATCAGACTATCCGAATAGAGAACGGCTGCAGGTTGAAAGTACCATGTTTCACCCTTTAATGAGACATCGGATGGTTTGATTGCAAAATTCACCGGAGACATGATTCTCCTGTGGAGCCCGTTTACAACCATTACGGTATCTTTTAGGAATGAAACCAGAGCATTCATGTGTGTATTGTTGGTTCCGGTGGAATCGTTTCTAAATCTGACAGATACATCCATCAAATTATTACGCCCCGTTGATGTAAGCATTGCACTGTCAACCTTGAATCCGCGGACTCTAACGTCCTGGCTAAATAACCTTGTGTACATCAGAGAGTCCTGGTCCGTAACATAGATTCTCACCTTTCTCAAATAGTCCTGATTGAAGGCAATGCGTCCGCTTCTGACAATAAGTCTGTAGTGATCTTCCGGGGTAACTCTCATTCTTAAATAAGTGCTATCCTGTATATAAAGCCCCGGTGCTATAAGAGCAAAAATGCCTTGAGTATTAAATGTTTGCAGGATAAAGTTGTAATCAGAGCCTTTTTCTCCGGAGTCTGTCCAGCCGTGCTTCCAAAGGTATTTCTCACTCTTGTTTCCCAGTATGTTGGAAAAGTTTCTATATATAATCAGAGACTTTATTTTGCCGATGAAGTCAGTTACTTTGCCGGTTCCCTCATATTCTCCTTTTGCAAAATTTGAGGTGAAATCTATAATATATTTTCCACTTTCAAGCTTTGAAACAGCTTTGACCGGCCCTATGTCATAATTTCCGGAACTGTTCATGTATGTGGCATTATTAATATTAAGATATCCAAATACGTCATTCTTTGGAGATTGGGTAAAGTCTGCCTGCATGGACGTACTTATAACGGATATGCTGTCGCGAGTATCAAGATGAGTTGCTGCTAAATCTGCGTAAGGAATGTTTGCGTAAAAGTTGTATTTGCGTGTGGCCTTGGAATTTAAGGAGATAAATCCTTGGAACATCATGTCCATATTTGGGTCATGGCAGATGACTTTTCCATCAAAACTTTCATTTTGATATTTGCCTTTTGCATATATGTTGGAGTATGCGTATCCATTGTAAACCAACTTATTAATCCTAACGCTGTCCATTGCAACGGAGACACCTCCTTTGCCTCCCGCAATGACTTTAAGCGCAGCTTTGGCCGTGACGTCTCCAATTACTCTGTTGCCTGTAATTGCCCCTAAATCAAAATTTTGAGAATCGACATAACCTTCAATTTGAGTTCTACCTTCGGCTTTTGCGCCACGCTTAATATTGGCGCTCAGCATCAATGTCCCAACTGAAGAAGATAGCTCTCCCGCCGCAAACAGATCATCAAATTTGCCTTTAACCGTACCGCTAAAATTGTATTTTGTGAAAGGCGTTAAGTTTTGCAGAAACTCAATTTTTTGAGAATTGTCTATTGATGCAATTATTTCTGCAAGGTCATTGCCTGTTGTATTACAGTTATTTATATCAGCGGATATGATTGTGTTTTTTGCATTAGGCAGTCCGTCAACTTTAACATTTCCAATAGATAAAAAAGTATTTCCGCTCTTGGATGAGACTACCAGTTTGCCGCTTCTTAAGTGTCTTATCGGACCTCTTACTTCTCCCGACAGGTACATTGCAAGTGAGCTTCCCGTCATTGTAGAGCTAAGGTTGCCTATTGTTTTAAAATCCAGAAAACTTTGCCGGAAATTTGCGCCGAGAATTACAGAATCTGTAAAATATTTGAATGTCTTTGCGCTTGTGTAACTCATTGAGAAGTAGTCGGCTACAAGTTTTGATTTTCCATCTCTTAGGCCGGCCCTTACATTTTTAATCATTGTAATTTTAGGACCGACGGATACATTGCCCGTAAAGTAATTTATTCCAAATCCACTTTTATCTATTCCGCTAATATTTAAAATTTTAGCATCCAGAACGCTGTTTTTGTATTTGATGTCTTTTGCTTTTATGTTGATGTTCTTAAGTTGCAAATCGGAAAAATCTGCCACTTTAGAATACTTTTTGCCCCATCTGTAAGGGGAGTTAAGGTTGAACCTGAAATTGCTTATAAATAATGTTTTAAGCTTGAAAGAAGGGTTGGATGTACCGGTTGTCTTGGTTGTTGTATGGAATATTCTGTCGAGATTATTAGTGTGTCCCGTCTCATCTTGCAGATTAAATACACCACCTTTTATTTTTAACGAGCGCAGAGAAATGGTTTTACTTAAAAGGCCCGATAATTTGAATGTTGCAACAACTTCATCAGCCGAGACAAGCGTATCCGACTGGTGACAATTTTTCTTTAGAGAATCCAGCAGCGGAGTTCTGTCCGTGGAGACAATTGAGAAATTTTTTGCCAGCACCCTATTAAAAAATACGATGTAAACTTTTTCTACGTTAACTTTTCCGTGAACATCTTTTGTTAAAGAGCTGACAACACGGTGCGCCACCCATGTTTGAACCGCCGGAATTTGCAGCAGGATATAGACCATAATTTGCAGAGACACAAGGCCTACAATTATCCAGCCAATGATATGTACAGTGCGGCGCATCCTCTAATTGCTTAATTTTTAATCCTAAAGGACAAATTTAATCAAAAAACTCAGTAGATTTGCATAGGTAATTAAAGTATGAACAATATAATATTAGGCATAGAATCTTCTTGCGATGATACATCCGCTGCAATAATCAGGGATGAATATCTGCTTTCCAGCGTGATTGCAAGCCAGGAAGTACACAGAAAATACGGCGGCGTGATTCCGGAACTTGCTTCCAGAGCACATCAGCTGAATATAGTTCCGGTTGTAGATCAGGCTCTTAAGCAGGCCGGAGTTACAATGAATGATGTTGATGCGATAGCTTTTACACGCGGGCCTGGATTGCTTGGTTCTTTGCTTGTAGGGGTTTCATTTGCAAAAGGACTATCACTTTCTACCGGTAAACCTCTTGTGGAAGTTAATCATTTACAAGGACATATACTATCTTGTTTTTTGAAGGAGGCGGGCAAGGAAAGGCAATATCCTCATTTTCCGTTTCTGACTTTGCTTGTTTCCGGAGGTCATACGCAGATTGTGATTGTAAAGGATTATCTTGATTTTGAAATCATTGGACAAACAATAGATGATGCCGTGGGGGAGGCTTTTGATAAATGTTCAAAGATGATGGGTCTAGGGTATCCCGGCGGTCCTATTGTGGACAAGTTGGCAAAAGAAGGGGATGAAAACAAATTCAAATTTACACTTCCTAACGTTGGCGGCTTTGATTACAGTTTCAGCGGAATAAAAACATCCCTTCTTTATTTTTTGAGAGACAATTTAAAAGAAGATGAGAACTTTATTGACAATAACAAAGCCGATATATGTGCCAGCTTTCAGAAAGCACTGATTGACATACTGATGAAGAAATTATTAATGGCTGTCAAACAGACGGGAATTACTCAAATTTCTATAGGTGGCGGTGTATCAGCCAATTCGGGCTTGCGCAATCGTATTGTTAATGAGGGAATTAAGAGGCACTGGACAACATTTGTTCCTGAGTTTAAGTTTACAACGGATAATGCAGCTATGATTGCGATTACCGGATTTTACAAATTCCGCAAGGGTGAAACTTGCAGCATAGACGTTGCTCCCATTTCCAGAGCATCACAGATGAAATAGGGCTGTTTTAATATTGCGCCTATTGTTAAATATTCTAATAGTTAAGTAATTACATTTATGAAAGAAGTGGAAGTGTCTTTTGAGGCGCGTGAAAGTCCCTCCAGGGAGCAGATAATTAACAAGTGCGCCATACAGTGTGGGGTACAGGAGAAGAATATTTCTTACTTTGAAGTAATGCGCAAGTCTCTGGATGCCAGGGGCAGCGGCATTCTTGCAAAATACAGAGTCCGGGTTGCCGTTAAAGGTGAGCAAATCCCTGAGCCTTTTAAAATTATTCCCTATCTGGATTGTGCCAAAGGAGAAGATGTTATAATAATTGGTGCCGGACCGGCAGGTCTGTTTGCAGCTCTTACATTGCTTCAAAGGGGAAAACGTCCCGTTATTTTGGAGAGGGGGAAAGATGTTCATTCCAGAAAATTTGATACAGCCAAACTCTCTAGAGAGCAGATAGTTAATCCAAATTCAAATTACTGTTTTGGAGAAGGCGGAGCCGGAACATTCTCTGACGGAAAACTTTATACGCGCTCCACAAAAAAAGGGGATATCAGAGACGTGCTATATCAGTTTGTGAAATTTGGCGCCGACCCTTCAATTATTATTGATGCACACCCTCACATTGGAAGTGATAAGCTGCCCTCAATTATTGAGGCAATGCGCAACTGTATTATTGAGCATGGCGGAGAAGTGCATTTTAATTCTAGAGTATTTGATTTGCAGCAAATTAAAGTTGGCAATAATATTAAATGGAGAGTGGTCTGCCATAGCGACATTGTTTCAACTTCAGAATATGTTGCTGCTTCCGTGATACTCGCCACAGGTCATTCCGCAAGAGATATCTATCAGTTGTTTTATGACAAAAAGTGGGATTTGCAGGCCAAAGGCTTTGCCCTTGGAGTGCGCGCGGAACATCCTCAGTCATTGATAAATAACATTCAGTATCATAAGAAATGGCAGCCTTATTTACCCGCTGCGGAATATTATTTGGTAACACAAGCTGAGAATAGGGGAGTTTTCTCTTTTTGCATGTGTCCGGGAGGAATCCTCGTTCCATCTGCAACCGAACCCGGTGAAGTTGTTCTTAACGGAATGAGCAATTCCACACGTAGTTCAAAGTGGGCCAATGCTGGAATTGTAACATCTGTTGAACCGGAAGATTTGCCTGATTATGAGAAATACGGAGCACTAAAAGTCTTAAAGTTTCAGCAGGATGTTGAGAGAAAAATTTACTCAATGAATGGCGGAAATCTTAGGGCACCCGCTCAGAGAATGGATGATTTTGTACGCGGCAAACTTTCCGTAACGCTTCCACCAACTTCTTATATTCCAGGTGCTTATAGCGCAATGCTCAATGAGGTTCTGCCCGGATTTGTAGCTCGCAGGTTACAGAAAGCCTTCCCGGAATTTGATAAAAAAATGAGAGGCTATTACACCTCTCAATCTTTATTGCTTGCCGTTGAATCCAGAACATCTTCTCCGGTTAGAATCCCCAGAGATCCTGAATCCCTGCAACATATAACACTCAAAAATTTATATCCCTGTGGTGAGGGGGCCGGTTATTCAGGCGGCATTGTCTCCTCTGCAATAGATGGAATTAACGTTGCCAAAAAAATTTGAGCACGATTGGTCATTGGCCTAATGGCAGCCGGAGCAGCCAGCGCATTCGCCATCTGCGCAATCCCCGCAGGAATGCTGTGCCTTCTCATTGAACAAGCCGTTAGTAACCTCTTTTTCAGTAGCTTCACGTACTTTTTCAACTTTTCCTTTAAAGTTTAGATCTGCACCTGCAAGCGGATGATTAAAGTCCATCACAACCTTTTTCTCAATAGGCTTAACGTCTTTTACAACTCCGTTTAATTTGTTGCCTTCACTATCTTGCATAGGAAGCATATTTCCAATTGTAAGAATTCCCTCTTCAACTTTGCCGTCTCTCTCAAACAAGTTCATAGGCAATTCAACTATCGCCTGAGGATTTGGCTCCCCGTAAGCATCTTTTGCAACAAGCAGAAATTCAAAAGAATCTCCTTCTTTTTTTCCTATAATCTGTTCTTCAAATTTTGGAAGAAGCATGCCTGATCCAAAAATAAATTGCAAAGGGCTCTCTGCCTTTACTGTCTCAATCTCTTTTCCGTTAACCGTTAGCGTGTAGGTCAGAGATACTACTTTGTTATTCCCGATTTCCATATTATACTGTTTAATGAATTTTTATATGCTGTTAATTTGCTGCGCACCAAAATTTCGCAACTTGGCGCGCAAAGGTATTTATATTATTTTATTTTCTTATCTCTCCCGACAGATATTTTTGCCGCTTCCGCCGCCGCCTCTTTTGCATCCCTATCTGCAATGCTTATGCCGCAGTGCCACTTCATCAACGGTTTGTTGAATTTGAATATTCTAAATCCGATTGCTGCGCAAATGATTGATATTATGGGAGATATTATGTTAAAAAAACAATAGGGAGCATACACAAGCGTTGGTACTCCAAGTACGCTTGACTGCATTACACCGCATGTATTCCAAGGTACAAGTACAGATGTGACGGTGGCAGAATCTTCCAGCGAGCGGCTTAACAATCTCCCCTCATATCCTTTCTCCTCATATAATTTTTTAAGCATTTTCCCGGGAACAATTATTGCCATATACTGGTCCGCAAGAGTGATATTGCAGAATATGCAAGTGCCAATGGTGGTTGAGACAAGGCTTACTGTATTCTTCATCAGCACTTCCATCTTTTCTGTGATTTTTCTTATAAATCCAGCTGCCTCCATTATTCCTCCAAATGCCGTGACACATAGGATAATCCAGATTGTATTCAGCATTCCCGCAATTCCGTTTGTAGAGGCGAGTTTTGTGAGCATAGCGTTTCCCGCAGCAATATCCACGTGACTTGATATCACCTTGACCGGTACGTAAAAATATGTTTTCCAGTCATTTAGGGCAAACGGTGAAATCTGCGCTATTATTTGCGGCTGAACAAAACAGGCAATTATAGCTGCAAGCACTGCAGACAAAAACAGCGTAAGAAAAGGAGATACTTTCTTTATAATTAAGAATATAGTAAAGAACGGAATAAGCAGTAACCAAGGAGAAATATGATATGTACCCTTAATTGCCGCAAGTTGTGAAGCTACGTCTATATTGGAATTTGCATGTATTGTAAAGCCGGCAACTGTAAAGATTACCGCGGTGATTATAATAGCCGGTATGTTAGTGATCAGCATGTACTTGACGTGGTCATACAGTCTTGCGCCGGCAATGCTTGATGCCAGATTTGTTGTATCGGATAATGGCGAAACTTTGTCTCCAAAATATGCGCCGGAAATAATGGCGCCAGCAAGCCATCCGGAATGGAAACCCAAAACATGACCTGCGCTTATCATTGCAACTCCAATGGTACCTATTGTAGTCCAGGAACTTCCAATCATCAGAGATATGACGGCTGTGAAAACAAAAATTACTATCAGGAATACGGACGGGTTAATCAATTCTAATCCATAATAGACAAGAGAGGGAACAACGCCGCTTTGTATCCATGATGCAGTCAGCGCTCCAATCATTAACAGAATAAAAATTGCAACTCCTGCATTACTCAGATTTTCAAGCATTCCTTGCTCCAACTTCTCCCACGGAACTTTTAGTTTCATCATGGCAATTAGTGCACCGGTAACGGCTGCCGATATTAAAGCTATCTGTGCAGGGCCTGAAGTGATTTCCCCTTTGTAGACAAAGATGCTTACAATTATTATTGCAACAAGTATAATAACGGGAATGAATGAGAGAAGGAGACCGGGTTTCTTCATTTTATATTGGCTGTTAGATTTTTGAATGTAAAGGTATTAAAAAATGTTGTACAAGATTAATTTGCAGAAGATTGCTCTTTTCTTAGCAGCATGATTTCATCTGCGCGCGTTCCTGCGGATAGTCCGTCCAGCTTTATTACAAAGTCTCCTATTCTGTCCTGATGGTGATCATATAATTTAACCCACTGGTTTTCACCGTCATTGCTTATTTTTTTATTTTCACCGACAGCCCATTTGTAAACCACATAATCCCCTTCAGGCACATCTTTCACTTTGTATTTTACGGATGCTCCGTCTTCTGAAGCCTGCAGAAATCCGTCCCCAAAGAATAAGTAATTGTAGTCACAGATTTTGTCCATGCCCTTGCCGCCGTCCGGTTCTCCCGCCATGATTCTGTCGGGATTGGGAATACCAAGATAATCACCTATGGCCCATATGGTTTTAATGCCCAGCTCTTTCAAATTTTCCGGCGTTACCCAATCACCCTCTTCATTTTTATTGTAAAATGTGTATGGTGTTTCATAGGTCAGCGCTATGGTTTTCTCTTTGAAATTATCCCAGAAAAATCCCTCTAAGTACTTGGAATTCATATTGGAAAAACTAAGACAATTTTTGTCAAAATATTTATTTCCGTCAATGTTAAGGGCCGCAAAAAGCATTAAATCTTTATAGTACTCCGCAGTAGTTGTCTCTGCGTTGTGCACCCAGAAGGTTACGTGGTCAGCTACCTGCGAATGAAAATTCAGAAACATCGCAAGAGGATTGTCTCCGTAAGTTGTTGTAGTTATGAAATTTTTGATGTTTTTGACTTCCGGTTCAGTAAGAGAATCCGGCTGTCCGTAATTAACTTCCAAGTTAACACCGCTGGATGAGCAGCGTGAATATCCGTGAGCAACTCCGTCCGGATTTGAAAATGGCAATATGTAAAAAATAGCATGATTTCTCAACTCTTTTGCATAAGCACTATTCCCTGTGAGATAATCAATTATGCCGTCCAAGTTCCAGCTGGAAGGAGATTCGCTGGGATGGACTCTGCCGTGCATGTAAATTCTTACTTTTCCTTTGTCCGGAATGTATGTGTTGGTGATCATGAGTGTATTCATATCTCTGCCCTCTCTGCTCTTTCCCATAGAATAAATTGCAACACCCATTTTATATTTCCAATCTTGCATCTTCTCTTCCAGATACTTGTTGGTGTACGGAATGTAGTATGCAACATACGCGGAATCACGCTCATAAGTCTTTGTTGTGACGTCTGTTTTAGGTGCCTCCTCTTTTGAATATCTCTGCCACTTTTGACCGTTGTAACTGTAGAAAGGTGCGCGGGAATCTGTGTCAAACATATTGATTGTCAAAGACTTTCCTTTAACACCTGTCATTAGAAAGTAGTACCACCTGCTGCTTGGGTCCAGGGTGCTGTCAACCGGATTTACGGGATCCTTGCGGCTGGTTATGTTATATGTTAAATGCTGTATGGAATCTCCTGAGGATGTGACTGTTGTATCAATAGATATAAATTTTATCTCAGCAACGGATCCGCTTTCAAAATTATCATAGAACTTTATTTTATCTGATATTTTTGCATAAACCGTACTGTCTTTTACTGCAACCGGCAAAGATTGCGAATATGCGACTGTCAAGGAAACAACTGATAATGCGTATACTGCAGCTATTATTACTATGAGTTTTTTCATGATTTCATTTATGATATTATATCCTATGTTTTTTACCACCTGTGTACCGGGTTCTAATTTGTATTTGAACTGCTCTTAACAGTTTTTTTCTTTAGTTTTTTTGGTTTTTTGGTTTTTGGATTCTCAACAGAATATGCAAATAATGCATAATCTCCCTTGCACGGGTCACCCGGAAATGCCTGGGCGCAAAAGTCGGTTATTTCTTTAGCTGTTCTGTAATCAGATGGTTTTCTGTCCGTTATGCCAAGGTCAAGCGCTGTGTCATGCACGTGGACATCTAGCGGAATAATTAAGTCTGCCGGAGATATTGTCTTCCAAAGTCCCAAATCTACTGCTCCGTCATTGCGTACCATCCATCTGCGGAACATGTGAATTTTTTTATTGGGCATTTTTAAAGAACTCTTCTGCCCAAAAATCTGAACCCTAATCTGGTCCGGCGTAAGAGGCTCAAGAGTTTGATGTGCAGTGTAATATTTACGCAAATTTCCGCATATCATTGCAAATTCGCTCCACTTAACGGTGCGGTGCAAACTCTTATCTTCATTCCTGTACTTTCCTGCCATTACATATTCGTATGGTTTCCAGTGCATTTCATTCATTGCACGTCCTATATCCCTTAATATCATCGCTCTCCTGCCCCATGCAAGATGGGCCGCAATAATCCCTGCAATCTCAATATCTTGCAGCCGAACCTTGTAACTGTCGGGAACCGGAAAATTCTCCTCCGGCGGCAACGCATTGAATAGCAGATAGAAATGACGTGGAAAAATGATAGGGTCTTTGCCGCGGAAATGACTTATAGTATCATACTCGCAACCCAGCCTGGCAATGGTTTTTATTATTTCAGATTTCTCCATATGACGGGGCAAATTTACACAAAAAAAGAGGCACAGTGATGTGCCTCTTAAATCTTTGCCAAGCCAAGAAATTATTTCTGATTGTATTTCTTGTATCTGCTGTAAAACTTATCTACACGTCCGGCTGTATCTACAAGTTTCATCTTACCTGTAAAGAACGGGTGAGATGAGCTGGAGATCTCTACCTTTACCAAAGGGTAGGTCTGGCCGTCTATATCAATTGTCTCTTTGGTTGTCTCACAACTCCTTGTGATAAACACCTGATCGTTAGACATATCCTTGAAAGCTACAAGTCGGTAGGTTTCGGGATGAATTCCTTTTCTCATATCTTTATTATTTAATTGGAGCGCAAATGTACAATTATTTTGCTTTGAAACAAAAAATAGCAACATTTTAATCTCACTGCGGTTAACTTATTACATTAATAACTACTTGATTCTGAAGAGCGGTTCATCTTCATACAGCAGCATTTTTTTGGTTTTCTTTATCCACTTCTGCTCCTCTGTCTTAACGTGCTCCTTTACTTCATTCCAATCTCCGCTGCCCCGTACAAAATCTATAAGTTCCTTATCTCCAAGCAATAATTCTATTGCCGTCTTATCATTTCCGGCCTCGTATTTTCCGGGACGGAATCTGAAGCCCGGACAATTATCTTTTATGAATCTCATTATGAGTAAATTGTGCAGTAGAGCATTATATTGATGCCCGGGATTTAGCAGCAGTTGAAAACCATAACAGCACTCATTTGCAAACTTGTGGAATGTCGGAATAAATTTTAGCCAGCGCATGTATACTCCCTCATCTGCAATAGGGTTTTGGGTATCATTCCAGTTTGAATAATTGTGTTCTTTGTTGAAAGTCAGAAGGTTTTCCATAAACGGCGCTCCAAAAATTTCAAATGGCCTGTTGGTTCCGCGCCCCTCGCTCACATTTGTTCCTTCCCAAAGACATTGGCCGGAATAAAATGTAGCCGTGAAAAAGCCCGGGAAATTTGGGGATGGCGGAATGCTCCACGGCATCAAATCTCTGTTAACAGCTGATGCTCTGTAAGATATTATGTGCAACGGAAATTTAGCCCCAATCTTGTTGTAGAAATAATAGGAGAGCTCTCCAATTGTAAGTCCGTGACGGTGAGGTATTCCCTCAATTCCGATAAAGGAGCGGTATCCGGCCCTGAGAGCACTTCCCTCTACCTGTCGGCCGGCCGGATTTGCTCTGTCTATTATATAAACGGTCAGTTGGATGTTGTTGTCTTTTAGAACATTAAACAGATTGTAAATTGTTGTGGGATAGGTGAAATAGCGGCATCCGGCATCTTGAAGTTCAATTACCAGCGCATCCAAATCTGTAAGTTTGTCTGCTTGCGCAGAGAGGGAATCCTCGCTGTTCCCGTACAGGGAAACAAACTCTACATCTTTGAGCCCCATGTTTTTATAGACATCGGTTTCATTCATTTTTACTTGGTCTTGCAATTCCCCAAACAGACCGTGCTCAGGAGTAAAGACCCTCTTTAGTACTCCTCTTTTTGCCAGAGTCTCAAAGAGATATTCACCTTTTTCCGGGTCCCATGCCGTTTGATTGCATAGAACTCCCAGCTTTCCTTTATGCAGCACCAGGTCTTCTTGCTGCAGTAATGAACTTGTTCTAAATGAAAACATATCAAAACATTAATCGCGACAGAATACACCGATAATGAGTAATCTGTCGCGATTTTTAAGTTAATTATTTAGTCGATTTTTTAATTATGGCGCTTACGTTTACAGTTATATCTTTTGCAATAGCATCAACTTGTTTTTTTGTAGGAGCCTCGCAGTATAAACGTATAATTGGCTCTGTGTTAGATTTTCTCAGCTGAGCCCAGCTGCGCGTTTCATCCATGTTGATCTTAACTCCGTCTATTGTTGAGATATCATATTTTGAGTACAATGCTGCAATTTTCTTTAGCACCGCATCAGCAACTTTTGGATCAGAGATTTCTATTCTGTTCTTGGAAATAAAATACTTAGGATATGTTGCACGCAACTGTGTCATCTTAATTTTCTTATGTGCAAGATTGCTCAAGAATAATGCTACACCCATGTAAGCATCTCTGCCGCAATGCAGTGCGGGGAAAATGACTCCCCCGTTTCCCTCTCCTCCGATAACGGCTCCAACCTTATGCATCATTGTAGTTACGTTAACCTCTCCGACGGCGGCGGGATAATACTTCTCTCCGCAGGCTTCCGTAATATCTCTTAATGCTCTTGTAGATGACATGTTTGAGACGGTAGGGCCTTTCTTCTTTTCCAGCACGTAAGCTGCGCAAGAGACCAAAGTGTACTCCTCTCCAAATGGCGTTCCGTCTTCACACATAAATGCAAGACGGTCAACATCAGGGTCTACGGAAATTCCAAGATTTGCCTTTTCCTTAACTACCATAGCCGAAAGCTGTGTGAGATTTTTTGGAAGCGGCTCAGGATTATGCGCAAAATTTCCCGTTGGGTTGCAGTTTAACTCTATACATTTGACTCCCAGCTTTTTAAGAAGTTTTGGCATTGTAACCCCGCCAACAGAATTTATGGCGTCCAGGACAACTTTAAATTTTGCCTTTTTAATTGCGGCAACGTCAACAAATGAATTTTTAAGCACCGCATTAATATGAGCATCAGTAAAATCTTTATTTTCCAGGGTCCCGATAGAATCTACCTCTGCAAAATTAAAACGCTCTTCATCAGCGGTTTCTACAACTGCAGCACCTTCTGCGGCGGTGAGAAATTCACCCTTGTTATTTAGGAGTTTTAGAGCATTCCATTGCTTTGGATTGTGAGAAGCGGTGAGGATTATTCCTCCGTCCGCTCTCTCCAAAATTACCGCCATCTCAGTGGTAGGGGTTGAGGCCAGTCCTGCATTGATGACATCTATTCCACAGGAAATAAGCGTACCGCAGACTATTTGCTGTACCATAGAACCGCTCAGTCTGGCATCTTTTCCTACAACAACTTTAAGTCTTTTTTTCTTTGGAAATTTTTTTCTTAGCTCCGCGCAATAGGCTGCAGAAAATTTTACAATATCAACTGGAGTAAGAGAATCTCCAACTTTTCCTCCTATAGTCCCCCTAATGCCGGATATTGATTTAATTAATGTCATTTATTCTACTCCTTTTCTTTAATGAAAAATCATTTCGTCACATTGGCGGAATGATTTAAAATATTTTACTTGTGCTTAAACCGCCGGAGGCAGGCACAAGAAAGTTGCTGCAAATGAAAGAATTGCATACAACTCCGGGAATACGGCAAGAATCATTGGTTTTCCAAAAACATCTTGTCCGTTGCTCATCTCATTAACGCCGTTTGAGCAAATGGCAGCCTGTCTGATTGCAGACAGATAACCGACAAGTCCAAGACCAAGTCCCGCAGCTAAAACCGCACCGCCC
>JAQWEK010000136.1 GCA_028704975.1 Bacteroidales bacterium
CCCGGGGCCTTTCTCTCCAAAGGCATCTGACAAAGTTCTCCGGTTATTGCACCGCGTCCGTCAACGGGTTCTCCCAATGGGTTGATAACTCTTCCTAACAAACTCTCTCCCACACGGATAGAAGCAATACGTTTTGTACGCTTAACGGTAAATCCCTCCTTGATTTCATCTGTCGGTCCAAGTAAAACCGCACCGACATTATCGGCCTCAAGGTTCATAACAACCGCCATCTCTCCGTTCTCAAATTCCAATAGCTCATTTGCTTCCGCATTACGCAAGCCATAGATGCGGACAACACCGTCGCTAACCTGCAGAACAGTGCCCACCTCATCCATTTGCACTTGACTCTCAATGCCTTCCAGCTGTTTGCGCAAAACTTCCGAAACCTCGCTTACATTAATATTATCTGCCATAATCTTCTGACATTTTTATGCGGACACATTAAACAATCCGCCTGTTCTTCTCAATAAATTGTTGTTTAAATTTTCTGATCTGAGTGGCAACACTGGCATCTAGTCTATAATCATTGATGTCAAAAATAAAACCTCCCTCAATAGCCGGATCAACAACTCTTTCCAGCTCAATTGAACAATGCAGTCTTTTAGAGGATATATCTATAATCCTCTCTTCCATAGACTTTCCCAACGGCACTGCAGTAATAATTTTTGCAACTCCTATGTGCCTGAAATTTCTATAAAGATTTGCATAGACCAACGCAATGGAGTACATATAACCCTCTCTCTTGCGCTCAACTACCAAGTCAAAAAACTTCTTAAGTTCCACGGATATTTTTCCTCCGGGGACATCTCCCTCAGCAGACTTAGGGACATCTCCGACTGCAGTATGCAGAAGTGAAATTTTTTCTTTTGAAGGAAGCAAAGGATTCTCTAACATTGTACGCAGATCCGGGTTTGAAGCAAAGGAATGCGCAACCAGGACAAGCTCTCTATAAACTTGACTTTCAACGCCTTTCTCAAGCGCATAATCAAATAGCGCCTTTGCGTACCTTACCGATAATACCCCCACATCCATAATTAATTAATTACGTACCTCCGATTTTTCTTTATCCAGAACCTCCGTAATCATCCGGTCAACCATAGCCATCTGCTTATCCTTATCACTAAGCTGCTGTCTTAAAATCCTCTCTGCTATATCACAGGAAAGAGAGGCAACCTCGCGACGGATATCAATTATGGCTTCTTCCTTTTGAAGGCGAATCTGTTCTTTAGCCGCATTAATCTCTTTTTGCGCAGCTTGCACTGCTTCATTTTTTGCTTCTGCAATTATTTTTTTCCTCTGATCTGACGCATCGCGGAGAACCCGTCCCTGCTCCTTGTTGGCAGCAGCAACAATAGAATCACTCTCCTCCTTCACCTTTGAAATCTTAAGATCTGCTTCCTTGGCGCCCTGCAGAGACTGAGTTATGTTCTCTCTTCTTTTCTCAACAGCCTTTACAATGTATGGAAAACCGAACTTTCCTACCACAACAAACACAATGAGGAAGGATAGAAACATCCAAAAAAGAAGACCACTATCAGGAACTAATAATGACATGATTTTTAAATTTATGACGCCGTCTTTAATTAAAGACGGCGTCTTTTGTTCAAATATTACAACTGTACAAAGTAAGACAACAAGCAAACGACAACTGACAATAGTGCAACTCCCTCAATAAGAGCTGCTGCCAAAATCATACTGCTTCTTATATCACCTGCTGCCTGAGGTTGGCGGGCAATCGCATCCATTGCGGAACTACCAATTTTGCCGATTCCTATTCCGGCACCTATTGTAGCAAGACCCGCTCCAATCGCAGCAAAACTTTTGCTGAGTCCTATGCCGATTCCATATTCCAAAATTGTAAATAATAACATAATATTTGTTTTTAATTGTTCATATATTTTTCTATTCCGTTCGTTCCGCACATACTATTTTACCTCTCTCTTTAATTCTTTACCCTCCTGTGCCATACCTATAAATACCGCCGACAGCAAAGTAAATACATAAGCCTGGATGAATGCAACCAATAACTCAAGAGCATTCATAAACAAGTTAAAGGCAACTGAAATAACTGTCATTGTACTTCCCATCAGAGCACCAATGCTGCAACCAATAAAGATCAAACAAGTCAGCACAAGCATGGCCATGTGTCCGCTTAACATATTTGCAAACAATCGTATCATCAATGCAATTGGCTTTGTAAATATTCCAAATAACTCAATTACAGGCATCAATGGGATTGGGCATTTTAACCAAAGTGGTACATCCGGCCACAGGATATCTTTCCAGTAATGCTTAGTTCCAAAAATATTAACTGCAAGAAAAGTACAAATTGCAAGGAAGAAAGTTATTGCTATATTTCCCGTTACATTTGCGCCTCCCGGAAATATTGGAATCAACGCCATCAAGTTGTTCACAAGAATAAAGAAGAATGCAGTAAGAAGATACGGAGAGTATTTCTTATAATTAGCTCCAACGCACGGTTTTATAACACTATCTTCTATTGCCATTACAAACATTTCCATAAAGCTGGCGAACTTTCCCGGAACACCGGTTCCATCCTGATGTTTCCTGTAAAATTTTGTAGTACATAAAATGAGCACTATCAGGATTGCAGAATTTATCATCAAGCCCAGGGAAACTTTTGTAACTGAAAAGTCTGCGGGTTTAACGTTAGTTCCATCCGGCATTTTCTCCAACAATTTTCCTTGATGAGCGGAACTTTCTCCGGCAGGGTAAAAGCCATCATAGCCGCCGGACTCGTTCTCAGTACCATCCTCATTTACAAACAGTTTACGAGAAGAGAACACATGCCATCCGCTTGTCTTGCTGTATAAAATAACCGGCAGATATAGGGAAATCTCCTTGCCGCGTATCTTTGTAATTTCCCACCTGTAGGAATCCAAGATGTGACCAAAAATTATCGCCTTAACATTTATTTCCTTCTTTTCTTTCCCGACGGTTTTTGCAACACGAGGAACAGCCTTATGCATGACGGCAGCACCGGCAACTCCGGCAACTTGCTGCGGAGCAGAAACATCTGCAGCTTTTGCATTCACCGTCGCGATGCAAAAAAGACTCAATAATATGACAAGTGCTTTACGCATTTTTTTCGCTCTCCCCTTTATCGGAGTGCTTTGCTCCGTTCTTAACCTTCCTTGCTTTTTTTTCCGCAGTCTTCTGCTTTTCCATATCCTCCCTCATCTTCTCATGCTCTTCATCTTTTTGCGCAACTACCTTAACCTCAGCGGTCAGCTCCTTGCTGTGCTTCATAAAGAAAGTAGTGTCAAACGCTAGCCAGATTGCATAATAAATGGCAAAAGTTATAAGAAACGGTTTAATAATACTATCGCTTCCGACAGTATACTTATGTCTGATTGCCACGCAATATGCAACTGCAAAAATCACAAGCAGAATAAATTTTATCATCTTCAGAAGCATGTATATTTGAG
>JAQWEK010000137.1 GCA_028704975.1 Bacteroidales bacterium
CATCACTTGCCGTAACTATTTTTTCAATTTTATTTTTTGCCATCTCTTTCAATTATTTGCTTAGAACCATAATCATCTCTTTATTAACTTAAAATGCGCTTGGCTTAAATTTCAAACCCTCTGTTTCCGGCAGTCCGAACATCAGATTCATATTTTCAACAGCCTGTCCTGCAGCACCTTTCACAAGATTATCTATAACAGAAGCAATGTGGATATATCCATTGTGAAGTTCAACATGAATCAGCGCTTTGTTTGTGTTCACCACATCCTTGAGAGAAATGTCGTCATCGCTTACAAACGTAAAAGGAGAGTCTTTGTAAAAAGCTTTATATAGTTGTACGGCTTCTTCAAGTTTCTGGTCTGAGCCCTTCCATTTTGTATAAACGCTTGCAAAAATTCCGCGCGTAAAATCGCCTCTAATCGGAACAAAATTAATTTGCGGTACGCCTCCTTTATATCCTTGCGGATTATTTAGTTCAAGAATGTGTTGAAGATTATTTTTTATCTCTCCTAAGTGTTGGTGGTTAAATAACTTATAGATGGAAATGTTATTGTCTCTCCAGCTGAAATGGCTTGTAGATGATGGCTTTTTACCAGCTCCGGTAGAGCCGGTTATTCCTGTTGCATGGACTTCTCCGCAAAGCAATCCTGCATTTGCGATAGGTATTATTGCGTTTTGAATAGCAGTTGCAAAACAGCCCGGATTAGCAATATTATTTGCTTTCTTAATCAAATCTCTGTTCTGGTCCGTCAGTCCATAGACAAAATCTCTCTCCTTATAGGATGAGTCAATTCTAAAATCGTTGCCCAAGTCAATAATTTTACATCTGTCGGGAATATTGTGGGTATCAATGAATTCTCTAGATAGGCCGTGACCAAGACAGAGAAACAGCACATCCGGGTCATTCAATTTGTCTGTGAATTTTATATCCGTTTCTCCCAGCAGGTCTCTGTGAACGGAGGTCACAGTCTCACCGACACTTGTCGTGCTTAAGACAGAAACAATCTTTACATCAGTATGATATAACAATATTCTTATTGTCTCACCTGCGGTATAACCCGTTCCTCCCGCTATTGCAGCTTTTATCATTTTATTTTTCATTATGCAGGCTGTAGTAAATCTTAAGAGGATTGGAAGTGACCTTTGTAAAGCCTATAACATCCTCTCCTGTATAGGATTTATTAAGTTCTCCGTATGCGCCAAAATGAGAATTCATTAAATCATATTTGCTCTTGCAGCCAAGTACAAAGAAACAATATGGTCTTAACAAAACATCAACCGTGCCGGTAACATTCTTTTGCGTGCTCTCCAGAAAAGCCTCCATATCTCTTGCCGTAGGGTCCAGATATTGAGCCTCATGCATAAGCTGCCCATAATAAATGGAAATATGATCTTTCCAATTTAGCTGACCTTTCACAAGTACGTGTTTTTCCAAAAGGTGATGCGCCTTAATGATTACAAGAGGTGCGGCGGCTTCAAATCCCACTCTCCCTTTTATACCAATAATGGTATCACCAATATGAATGTCACGCCCTATTCCATAAGCGTTTGCATGTTTTGCAACTTCTCTTATGGCACTAACTGAATCCATCTTCTTTCCGTTAACTCCAACAATCTCTCCCTTCTTAAATTCAATGGAAAGTTTTTCTGTGCCTTGCTTGGTGGCATGGTGAAGATATGCTTCTTCCGGAAGATAACCGTCTGATGAAAGTGTCTCCACTCCTCCTATGCTGCTGCCCCAAATGCCTTGATTAATAGAGTATTTGCTCTTTGACCATGAAAAATCAAAACCATGTTTTACCAGGTAGTCAATCTCATATTTTCTTTGAAACGAGTGCTCTCTTATCGGGGCGATGATTTTTACGTTAGGTGCAAGAACATTAAACACAACGTCAAACCTTACCTGGTCATTGCCTGCGCCGGTGCTGCCGTGTGCAACATATTCAGCCTTAAGTTTTTTTACTAATTTAAGAACTTCAAGCGCTTGGAAAATTCTCTCTGAACTGACGCTTAGAGGGTAGGTGTCATTTT
This sequence comes from Bacteroidales bacterium, assembly GCA_028704975.1. Taxonomy (GTDB): domain Bacteria; phylum Bacteroidota; class Bacteroidia; order Bacteroidales; family UBA932; genus Egerieousia. Next base: position 2,033 of record JAQWEK010000137.1, read on the forward strand.
TAAGTACATTGCCAAAAATCAGATACTTAATACCTTTTTTATAGTACGTGTCAACAGCATCAACGGTGGTATGACTTGCCGCTCCCAAATCTTTTGCTCTTTTTTCAATCCGTGTAACTTCCTTGCTGTCAAAACCTCCGGTGTTTACCATTACCGTGTGAACTTCATACCCTTGCTCTTTTAAATAGGGGACGCAAAAGGAAGTATCCAGGCCCCCGCTAAATGCCAAAACAACTTTTTTACTCATTTCTTTAAATTTATGTACGGTTAATAATTCTAAATTAATCTATCGGGATTATGTTGTATTTATTTGCTATACTGTTTATCACGATAGTTACTACATCACTTTAAGATGTTTGATTGTTTTTCCAATTGTTTTCAAGGGATGTTTTACGCCGCTGGTAACCAATGATATAAAGCCTCCGGACGTTTTCTCTTTTTTTACTTCTTTTTTTGACGGGTCATAAAGGAGAGCAGTGCACAAACACATTTTAAAATTGTTGCGCTGCAGGATATCAAAATTTCTGCATCCTTGACAGCCCATCCAGAAATCCTTATCATCCGTAAGTTCTGAGAACGGAACGGGATGATACCCCATCTCCGTATTTATCTTCATTACAGCCAGTCCGGTAGTGATACTAAAAATTTTTGCAAACGGGTACATTGTCCTTGAGAGTTCAAAAATTTTATTCTTAATTCTTTTTGCAAGACCTGTTTTTCTAAACTGGTGCGACACAATAAGACCGGAGTTCGCTACAAACTTTGTATGGCTCCAAGTCTCTATGTATGAGAAACCTGCAAAGGTTCCGTCTTCAGTCAAGGCAATAACGGCCTTGCCGTCTCTCATTTTCTCCTTCACGTATTCAGGAGATCTTTTTGCTATTCCGGTTCCGCGTTCTTGAGCGGAAATGTACATCAGATTTACAATTTCTTCTGCATACTTCTGATGGCTCTCGTTAGCAACATAGATGTTAATTTTCATCTTTCGTTTTTAATTACAGACTATAAGTTATGATACAATATGTTCCCTGTTTGGGATGATTTAAAACATTGATTTTTAAATTATTGAGCTGAAAGTTAAACTTTCAGAAATAGAATAATGCCAGTCTGCGCCCCACTGTTTTAAAGCGGCTGCGAGGGCATTCAAGATCGGACGCGTCTGACTGGAGTGTTAGATTGTAATTGTTTTTCCGTATTTTTCATCCGGCGCAAAGGTATTAATTTTTTTATTTCTCGTATATGCGTTACACTAAATCTTATCAAATCTTAACATGAGAAAAAAAAATTGCAAAAAATTTGCGGGAAAGAAAAAGTTGATTACCTTTGCAGCCCGTTTCGGAAATAACGTAGCGGGAAGTTCGTTGAAACATAGAAACAAGCAGCAAACTTTAAATAGTTTGGTAGGTGGAATC
>JAQWEK010000030.1 GCA_028704975.1 Bacteroidales bacterium
AAATATTGTCTTCTGAACTCTTTCATCTCCAATCTATTTAAGCGGGTAGTTCTGGAATATTAAAGCTCTCCTAAGTCTCCTTAGTATTGTAAACGGAAGCAGGCAAAATATTAACAAACCAACGTAGTTAAGCCATATGGCATTGAAACCGGCTGCGAATATTCCTTCCTTCACATATATCAAGAAGAACTGTCTTAAAGGAAACATCACCGCCCATCCCTGAATTACACCAAGCATGTATTCAACGGGGAATGACATTCCGGCAAGTGACAGAGAGAGAATCCCGTACAGCGCCGCAAAACTTAGTCCGTCTCTTAGGACAGGGAAAAGACCTATCATAAATATTCCAACTGCCTGTGCTGCAAATACCAAAAGCGTTATGGTTAAGAACATGACCCATATATGCGTGGCTATCGGGTATCCCATTATTCTGCACGCCAGCAACTCAAAGGCAATTCCCATCAGCACGTATATGAAAGTGTAGGGCAGCAGCTTTCCTGTGAGGGCATTGAATATTGAGCCATGGCTTTCCGACATCCAATCCCGGCTTGTCTTCATTTTTAGTTCATAACCAATGGAGAAAACCGTCATCAGCAATACGCAAAGTTGCAGAAGTCCGGGCCATAGAATTGTAGTCAAATATATACCGTAATTTGTCCATGGATTTTTAATCAGGTGAAAATCAGTTTTTATAGGCTGCAGGCGGGCCATCATGCCGGACTCGGGATAACCTTTTGCTTTTAGTATTTCTCTGCGCACTCCTACGTCAAGAACGGTGCCTATGTAGATGAAATTTTTATATGTAAGATTTCCCGGCACCATAAGACCTTGCTCACAATAGATTCCCACCTTTGGTCTGCGTCCCTCCAGAATATCTCTGTATGCGCCGTTTGGTATATCTATAAAACCATAAATATCACCAACTTGTAATGCTTTTCTTGCTGCCTGATATTCCGAGTATTTCTTTAAAACTTTTACACCTTGCTCTGCATCCAAATTTCTTCTAACCATTCTGGAGAAAGAAGAATTATCTCTGTCAACAATTCCAATTGGCAACTCATTTGGTAAACCTTCATCGAATAAAGAAAAGAAAAAGATGGCGCAGAAAGCTAGAATCAGCACAGTACCAAACAGATAGATTGGACGACTAAACATTTGCCTCCACTCTCTGTGCAGAACCTCCTTAATGCTTTTGAACATTCGGAGCCAGCCAAATAACCAATTGTTTACTTTATTATTTAACAATGTTTTATGATGATTAATTCTCTAAACTTTTTTAGAATTATTTCCTGCAAACTGCTTTTGCGGAGGTTAATCAATGTTACTTAAGAACCTCTGTAATTATTGTGCTCATTCCGGCTCTCAAACCCTTAATTTTTTCTGTGGGGCGTGCGCGGACCTCAAAAGTTTTTGCATCAAAATTGCCTGAAACTTTAGTTGCCTTCCAAGTTGCATAAGATGCCATTTCATTTATAAAATAAACCTTGGCTGTAAATACCTTATCTTCTCCTAATGCCGGTATTTTCAGCTTGATAGTCTTGCCAATGTCCATTCCCTGCAGCAAATCTTCTCTCACGTTAAATGTAAACCAAACATCATTCATATCTATGATGCTCATGATAGGAGCGCCTTGTCCAACCAGCTCTCCAACCTTTGGATATATCTCTGTGATTTCTCCTCCTGCAGGAGCTGTAAGATTAATTTCATCCAGGTAAGTTTTAACTTCTGTAACATTACTGTTTGCGACTTCTACTTGCGCCATAGCCATTACTCTATCCTCTTTCTGCGCTCCGTGAATAGCCATATCATATTGACTTTTAGCCGCATTCTCAGTTGCAAGCGCTGCATCATATTGTGCTTTTACCTCATCTCTTTTCTGTGCGGAGACAACTTCCTGATTATATAGATTTTGTATTCTGGTATAAGATTTAAGGGCAATATCTGAACCCACTCTTGCTTTTTGCCACATTTCATAAGCGCCCTGGACAAGTTCACTTCTTGCACTTTGATTTGCCTTCCGGTTTTGCGCATTTGCCGCCATGCTTCCGGCATTAGCCTGTTTAACTTTTGCCTGAACTTCCGGGCTGTCAATTAATACAACAAGTTGGCCTTTGGAAACAGTATCTCCCTCCTCTGCAAGGAGCTGTGTGATTCTGCCTGGAACCTTGCTGGATATTCTATACTCACGCGCCTCAACTTCTCCCTGAAGGATAATCTTTTGCGGCTTAGATGTAAGCCATCCAATTAATCCAAGAACAACTATAACAAGTATCAGTGCTCCAAGTCCTACAAGCAAACTGATTGTACTCTGTTGTAATTTTTTCATAACAATATATTTTAACTCTTATTTTCTGCTTGTTTTTTCCGCTGCCGGCTTATCTGTTTTTTCACTTGCCGATTTAACGGTCTTTTCCGCAGTCTCCTTAATCATCTTAACCGGACCCTCCTTGATGACGCCGTCATCTTTTGCTCTCTGTCCCTCTTTAATATTTGTTATCCCGACAGTTTTTCTTAAGTAAAGCTCTGTCATCCTTGCATTTATACCTGCATCAATTTTATCTGACTGAGCGGATACCCATGCCGTCTGAGCACCAAGCAAATCCGTTACACTTATGAGTCCTTCTTTATAGGAGATGTTGGCAAGCTTAAGATTTTCCTCCGCCGCACTTATATTGCTCAGCGCGGACTCCAGCTTTTTGTTTGCTTCTCTTACATTAAAGTTTGCTTGCGTAACCTGCAGGTTGATAAGCTCTTTTGCTTGGTCAATTCTGTAATTTGCAATGTTGAATTCATGCTTTGCCGCGCGCAATGTATAAGTTCTGTCCCCGAAATGGAAAATAGGAACGGTGACTGCAACCCCGGCTGTAAACATTCCCCCAAACTTTGTTTCATACCCGTTGTATGAATTTGGATTTGTTGTGATGTAATTTCCCGTTGCTACAATATTTGGCATAAAGCGGCTGCGGGCAATATTAACATTGCTCTTGGAAATTTTTATAAGTTCTTCTAACTGTTTTATTTCAGACCTGTTATCTATTGCCTGATTAACATCGTATCCTGCCTCCAATTCTTTTGCATTTTCCGGAGAAACGTCCTCATCCGCAAGCCCAAAGTTTCCGTTCAAATCCAAACCGCACACGCGGAACAAGGACATCTTTGAGAGTTCAACGCCATCAGTTGCACGGGTAAGCGCCAGATTAGCTTCATTGAGTTTTACCTTAACATTAAGCAAGTCTCCTTTTGTTGCAACTCCTTGGTCTTTAGCCGCCTGTACGTCTTTGCAAAGTTTATTCAAAAGATCTACATATTTTTGGGCAAGTTTCTTTTTGTTAATAAGAGAAACTGTTGTCCAGTACGATTGATCAACTTCCAAAACAAGATTTTCCTCCTCATTGTTGTTGGCAAGTTTTGCGATTTCCTCATTGCTCTTGGAAATATTGTAAAGTTCTCTCACTTTATTTCCCAAAAAAATCGGCTGCATAAAGCCTATGCCTCCGACAAATACATTCTGAATATCATATGTAAGAGAACTCTTTGGAAGCAATGCATATTGTTTCCATTGTATTTTTTCCGGATTAGTGTATGGATTAAAGGCGTTGCCGTTTGCGTCAACCGGCATTGTAACTCCATTTACGACAGTCCAAGAGTTGCTTATCTGATCAGCAGTGAAACCAAAACTTCCATTGGCCAGCTTGGTTCCAACCGGAAGCATTGCATCTGAGGAAATCAAAGATAAGTTTTTCTGATTCCATGTATATGTTCCAACTGCTTGGAAACTAGGAAGAAACTGTGTGAATGCAGCCTGTCTTAAATTCTCAGCCTGCTGGATTCTTTCTTGAGAAATTTTTACAGTCTTGCTGTTTTGGAGTGCAAACGTCTCATACTCCTCAAGAGTATAAGTCTGCGCAAATGAACTTATTGCACAAATGATGCAAACTGTTGTCAACAAAATTCTCTTCATCACTCTCATTTCTATTTCTTTTTTCAACCTATACTTCAATCTAACATTTAATCTATTTCTCTATTGCTCTTCAATCAGCTTTGGCTCAACATCTCCGCAGTCAAAATGTCCCGGGTGACATCCCTCTATATTCATTGCTTTGTAGTGTGCGCGGATTTTCTTTAAATCTTCCTGCGTATTTTCCGTTGGAACGAATCTTATACCTCTCCCTATCTGTTTTGTTTTCCAATTAAAGTAGCCAAGATAAATAGGTATATTACAAGCTCTTGCAATTGTGTGAAAACCGGTCTTCCACTTTGCCGTTTTCTTTCTTGTTCCTTCAGGCGCTATTGCAAGATGCATTTTATCAGCTTTTTGCATGGTTTCTATAATTTGTTTGGCTGTAATTGCGCCGTGACTTCTGTCAACGGGGACGGCTCCCATTCCTTTCAAAATTCGGCCCAAAGGCCATAAAAAAAATTCTTTTTTTATCATAATATTGGCTGTTCCACCCACAGATGTGTAAAAGAACCAAGATATTATGAAGTCTTTGATAGAAGTGTGAGGCACTCCAAGAATAATACACTTTGGTTCCGGCACCTCTCCATCCATGACTTTCCAGCCAAGGAGTTTTATCATAAATTTTGCAAAAAGCTGTTTTCCGCTCATATCACTCTAAAGTTTGCGCTCATATCACTCTTCGGTTTCCGTGCTATTGTTTATAATGTCTTCCATTATAACGTCTTCCCTAAGATTGTCTTTAATAAAGTTTTGTCTGTCGGGAGTATTGTTGCCCATATAAAATTCCAGCATTTCATGCACTGAATCATCTTTATTCAGACGCACTCTGTCCAGACGCATTCCTTCACCGATAAAGTCTTTGAATTCATTGGCTGATATTTCTCCAAGTCCCTTGAAACGAGTGACTTCCGGGCCTTTTCCAAGTTTGCCGATTGCATCTTGTTTCTCTGCCTCCGAGTAGCAGTAGCGGGTATCCATTGCTCCGTCTTTCTTTCTTTTTCTTACTCTGAACAACGGAGTCTGCAGGATATAAACGTGTCCGCGTCTGACCAGTTCCGGATAGAAAAGAAGGAAAAATGTCAGCAAAAGCATTCTGATATGCATTCCGTCAACATCCGCATCTGTTGCAATTACCACTTTGTTATAGCGCAGATTGTCAATGTCTTCTTCTATACCAAGAGCCGCCTGAAGCAAATTAAGTTCCGCATTTTTCTTATCGTAGATAACTTTTTTTGAGTTGCCAAAGGTGTTTTTGGGTTTACCTCTCAAGCTGAAAACCGCTTGCGTCTTAGTGTCTCTGGTCTTTGTTATTGTACCGCTTGCAGAATTTCCCTCTGTGATAAAAATAGTGGTCTCTTCTGCTCTTTCATTGTTGTCTCCGTAATGGACGCTGCAATCCTTAAGTTTCTCATTATTAAGACTTGTCTTCTTTGAGCGCCTTGCTTTTTGAAAACTGGCAAGTTCCTTTCTTTCTTTCTCGCTGGCAAGAATTTTCTTAAGCAGCGGATCTGCTGTCAGAGGATTTTTATGCAAATAATTGTCTAGGTCAAAGGCAAGGAAGTTCATTATGAAATCTCTAACCGGAATGCCCCCGTTTGCCACTGTATCAGTGAGTTTGGAGTTAAGCATGGTCTTTGTCTGATTTGCAAAATCCGGGTTGCCCACTCTTATTGATATTGCTGCAACCATTCCTTCTCTTACATCTTTTGGATCAAAATCTTTTTTGAAAAACTCTTTGATGGTTTTTCCTACACCCTCTCTAAATGCGGAAAGATGCGTGCCTCCGTTAAAAGTGTTCTGCCCGTTTACAAATGAATAAATATTTTCTCCGGTCTCCGTGCAGTGCGTGATTACAACTTCTATATCCTTGCCTGTCAAATGGATAGGGGCGTAAAGCGGCGTCTCGGACAGATTGTCGTTTATCAAATCCAGCAGTCCGTTTTCAGATTTGTATTTATTGCCGTTGAAATTAATTGTAAGACCTATATTCAAATAAACATAGTTCTTAAGCATGGTGTCAATAAATTCCAAATTGTAGTTATATCCGTCATATAGAGTATTGTCTGCGGTATATCTTACAAAGGTTCCGTCCTTTTCATCTTTTGCTTTCTCTTTGCCTTTGCGGATTAAAACGCCCTTTTCAAAGTATGCGTAATAACTGTCTCCGTCAATGAAAGATTGCACGTAAAATTGTGTAGATGTGGCATTTACGGCTTTTGTTCCGACTCCGTTAAGACCAACCGATTTGCCGTAAGCCAAAGAGCCGTCCTTGCCAAATTTACTGCCCGTGTTCATCTTTCCCACTGCGTCCAAAAGTTTGCCAAAAGGAATTCCTCTTCCGTAATCCCTGACGCTCACCTCTTTAGTCTCTTCATTCAAAGTAATGTCAATGGTCTTGCCCCACCCTTCATGGAACTCATCCACTGCATTATCTACAATCTCTTTAAACAGCACGTAGATACCGTCATCCTGTTCACTGCCGTTGCCAAGCTTTCCCAAATACATACCCGGTCTTCTCCGGATGTGTTCATACCAATCCAGGGTTTCAAAATCATTCTCACTGTATCCCTTATTCATCTATTTATTATATTTTTACTCCCGACAGTTAATCCTGTCGGGAACTAACTTTACAAAATTACTAAAATTAGAGGAAAAGCCTAAAATATGACTTCTGCAGTGTGCCAAACACCCAATAATTGTGAAAAATTGGCCAAAACATGTATGTCAAATCACTTGATATATTTTTTGGCAAGAAGCACTTCCGCCACCTGTACGGCATTAGTTGCAGCTCCCTTGCGCAAGTTGTCCGATACGCACCAAAGATTAATTCCGCTTTTGACCGTTGGGTCCAGACGGACTCTTCCCACAAAAACTTCATCCCTGTCTTTGGCATAAATTGGCATGGGATAGGCAAGTTGCTCAAGGTATTTTTTACCCGCCGCGGTTTTTGAACTTGTGTTGAAATATTTTGGAAGCTTTGCACCAATAGCTTTGTTCTGCCGTCCGTAGGGATTTTTTTTGCTGCATCCTTTTGGAAGAGTGTTGTCCTGCAAAATTACCCCTTTAGTTTTTCTAAGTGTTTCATAGACGCCCTTAAGAGTTACCGGCCTTGCAAATTCCAGATTTACAGATTCTCCGTGACCTCCTATTACGGGAACTCTCACCGTGGTAGGGGAAATTTTAATGTTGTTGTCCCTCATTATTTTATGGGTCTCATCAACCATTTTCATCTCCTCTTTTGTATAGCCGGAAGGGAGAAATTTGTCTATATGAGGAAGAAGGTTTAGGTCTATTTGATAAGGATAAGCAGTTGTGGTTTTTCTTCCCTCTGTGCCGCGCGGGATATAGTAGCAGCTTGAGCTGCAATCAGATGACTTTGTTCTGACGCCGCCGCAGGCACTATTGCCGACTTGATCACTCCTCTCTGCATCCAGCTCATCTACAGCCTTTTTGCCTGTCCCTGTGATGCACTGATAAGTGGAAACTACAATCCTTTTGATTTTATAGTTTTTGTGCAAGTCTGCAATTGCAACCAGCATTTGAATTGTGGAGCAGTTGGGGTTTGCGATAATGTAATCACTCTTATTGATTACATCTGCGTTGATTTCCGGAATTACAAGCCGCTTTTTTTTGTCCATTCTCCAATAGGAGGAATTGTCTATTACATAACACTTTACAGCCGCAAATTTTGGAGCCCACTCTTTGGATACATCTGCTCCTGCGGAGAAAATGGCTACAGCCGGCTGCAGGGAAACGGCTGTTTCCGGAGAGACAATGCTCCACTCTTTTTTGTTAAACTTTATTTTTTTTCCTACAGATTTTTCACTCGCCACCGGAATCAGTTCTGTGACGGGAAATCTTCTCTCTTCCAGAACTTTAATCATGTTTCTGCCAACCAGTCCGGTTGCTCCTACAACTGCTACTTTCATTTTATGATATTTTATTTTCTAGTTTATTATTGAATGATTTTAAATGGACAGAATATCATTAAACAATCCGGAGGCAGTCTGTCTTGCGCCGGCGCCTGCTCCGCGTATTAGGATTCCTTGTGGGTAATAATCGGAGGTCAAGATGATTGCATTGTCGCTACCTTCTACGTTATAGAATGGGTGTTGGGCACCGACAGCGTCTATGCCAATGCTTATGTTGCAAGATTGCTTTCTTGATGTTACCGCATGGATGCTTTTGGCTGCCGGAGCCTCATTTAGCTTTGCAACAAATCTCAGTTTTTTGCCCGATTTTGTTGCGTCATCATAAAGTTTTTTAAGTTGGGCTTCGTATTTTCCTTCAAAGAAAGGTGTATAGTTTAAATCTTTCATTTCCAGGGTATAACCTGCCTCTCTGCTTAAAATCAAAAATTTTCTCAGCACATCCGTTCCGCTTAAATCTGTTCTAGGGTCAGGTTCCGTGTAACCAAGTCTTCTCGCCTTCTCCACCAGTGCTGAAAAATCTTTTCCGTTGTAATTGCTTAATAAATAATTTAGAGTTCCCGACAGTATCCCTTCTATCTTCCTTATTTTATCTCCGCTGTTAACAATCTGTTTTACAGTGCTTATAACGGGCAGTGCGGCTCCAACGGTTGTTTCATATTTATACTTTGTCCCCTCAGTTCTTGCAACATCAAATAACTCTTTATATGAATCACAAGAGAGTGAATTTGCAATTTTGTTGCAGGTTGCCACTGCAATTTTGTGATGGAACAAATCCACGTATGTACCTGCAATTGATTTACTTGAGGTGCAGTCCACAAATATGGAATTGCTTAGATTCAGATCGCATATTTTTTCCATATAGTTGCTGCCTGAATTTTTCTCTCCAGCTGCAAGAATTTTTTTGATATCGTCTTTTGACAGTTCCTTTATGTTTTTATTTTCCTTTTTCTCAGCAGCGATTTTTACACCGTCGCGAGCTGTAATATAATTCTTACTGTCTGATAATCCGCAGATAACCAAATCTTTGCCTAGCTGATCGGATATGAAGTCATGCTGTCTGTTTATCATATCTATCAGGGCCGAACCAACTGTTCCGCACCCTGCAAAGAACAAATTAATTCTTCTCCCTTTTCCGCTGAAAAATTCTTTATGGATGGCGCGGATTGCAGCTTTAACATCTTCCGTATGAAGAACCGTGGAAACATTTTTTTCTGATGAACCCTGTGCAATTGCGCGGATGTTTATTCCTTCACGGCCTAATGCGTCAAACATTCTGCCGCTTGCACCGCTCTGATTTTTAAGGTCATCTCCAACCAGTGATATAATTGAGAAACCTTTCTCAACTTTTAGAGGATCTACTTTTCCAAGTGAGATTTCATAGGCAAATAATTCATCCGCCGCCTTCTTTGCTTTTGCTGCGTCTGACTCAGGTATTGCAATGCACATTGTGTGAACTGATGATGCCTGAGTAATGAGAATTATGTTGATGTTGTTTTGAGAAAGCACATCAAACAATCTGCTGGAGTAGCCGGGTACGCCAACCATTCCGCTTCCCTCCATGCTTAGCAGAGCTATTTTGTCAGAGCTGGAAATGCCTCTGATTTTTCCAATTCCTTCCGGCGGATTTTTTTCTATTATAGTGCCGCCGTCTTCCGGGTCAAAAGTGTTTTTTACATATATTGGAATACCCTGTTTAACAACAGGTTGTATGGTAGGGGGGTATACAACTTTTGCCCCAAAATGTGAGAGCTCCAACGCCTCTTTATATGATATGTTTCTTATAGGTTTGGCCTCCGGTACAATGCGTGGATCTGCCGTCATCATGCCGTTTACATCTGTCCAGATCTCCAGAACTCTTGCCTGTGTTCCAACAGCTAAAATAGAGGCTGTGTAATCAGAACCGCCTCTTCCCAATGTTGTAGTTCTCCCTTGATCATCAGATGCAATAAAGCCGGGAAGGATATACAAATTATTTTGTGCGGAATTGAAATATTTTTCAATATTATTTTCAGTCTCTTCTTTTTTTATAACATTGGCCCCGGCTGAGATCTCAGTCTTTATAAGACTGCGGGAATCTTTCCATACGTGGCTTATGTTCAGGGATTTAAGCTTGGAACTGATAATCTTGGTAGAGAGTATCTCTCCAAAACTCATTATATGGTCAAGACTGAGCGGGCTAAGTTCTTTTAGCAAATAGACGCCGTTGCAAATTTCTCTGAGTTTTCCAAATAACTCTTTGCACTCGCTCTTTATTGGAGCGGAGTCCTCCTCCGGAATAAGATCTTTTATCAGTTCAATATGTCTTTGGTATAATGCTTCAATCTGCAGGATATAAGAATCATCCTGCAGTTGTGCCCTCTTTCCTATTTGAATCAGCGCATCTGTTGCACCGCTAATTGCCGATGCAACCACTGCGGTTTTATCTCTCTTGATTTTCTTTTTTACAATGGCAATCACTCTGTTTATGTTCTCTGCATTTGCAACAGAGCTGCCCCCAAATTTAAGTACCTGCATAAAAAATATTTTTAAATGTTTTCCCGATAGCTTCTTGTATTTGTTTGTATTCCAACAAGAAACCGTCGTGACCAAAATCTGATTTTATCTTAATAAATTTACCGTGCCTGTTATTTATGTTTTTAATTTTTTTGCCGCGGCAGCCGGTATGTTCTGCAATAAATTTTTGTTCACTCCACGGAAATAAAATATCGCTGTCAATGCCAATGCACAAAACTTTTGCTTTAATTTTTGCCAAAGCCTTTTCCACGCCTCCGCGTCCGCGCCCGACATTATGACTGTCAAAAAGATTAACCATTTCAAGATAAGAATACGCATTGAATCTTTTCTCCAATTTTTCTCCCTGATGGCGCTGGTATGATGATGCCCTGTGTTCCCAAACGGAGTTGGAATCTGTGTCTTGCTGTGTTGAATTGTATCCTTTGCAACTTCTGTAAGAGATGAGCGCAACGGTGCGTGCGGCTCCCATTCCCTTGAGGCCGCCTTTTATACTCTCTTCATTTGCAAATGATTCGTCTGCATACAGTATCATTCTTTGACTCTCATTAAATGCCGTCTCCCAAGGTGTAACGCGCGCACCGGTTGCAATGAACACTGCATTTTTGATTACATCGGGATACATGATGCTCCATTCTATGGCCTGATATCCTCCAACCGAGCCGCCAATAATTAAGTCTATGTTTTTGATTCCAAGGTGATTGCGCAATAACTCCAAAAAATTAACTTCATCCCTTACCGTAACCTTTGGAAAACCAAGCAGATAGGGTTTACCCGTTTTGGGGTTTACAGAGGCGGGACCGGTGGAGCCATAGCAGCTCCCAAGCAAATTTGCACAGACAATAGTGTACTTGCGCGGGTCAAAAAACTTTCCCTTTCCAACCAGAGTATTCCACCATTCAGACGGGTCTGAATTTGCTGTAAGCGCGTGAGTTATCCAAATAACTTTGCTCTCCTTGGGGAAATCTTTTGATATATGGTAACATATCTCCAGTTCCGGCAGGGACTCTCCGCTCTCCAGCTTAAAAGATTTGTTATATTTAAGGACTCTTTTCTCCATCTTTCTATTGCTAATCTTTATAACTAGATTATTTGAAGCGCATTATCAAAGTCTGCAATAATGTCCTCTATGTTCTCTATTCCGATGCAAAGACGCAAAGTGCCTCCCGTGATTCCGACTTTATTGAGCTCCTCTTCCGACAGTTCCGAGTGAGTGGAAGTTGCCGGATGCGTAACCAATGATTTATTGTCACCAAGATTTGCCAGCAGCGTGAAAAGTTTAAAGCGTTCTACAACTTTGGCCGTTTGCTCTTTAGAGGCCTTAAGGTCTACAAATATAATTCCTCCAAATCCGCGGCTTAAATATTTCACCGCATTTTTATGAGAAGGGTGACTTTCCAATCCGGGATAACAAACTTTTGCAACTTTTGGATTTTTCTCCAGCCAATGTGCAAGGGCAAGTGCGTTATCGCATACTCTTTGAACTCTTAAAGATAAAGTTTCAACACCTGTCAAAAGCATGAATGCATTAAATGGGGACAGACAGCCTCCAAAATTTGTAAGTCCCTCAAACTTAAGCTGTGCGCTAAACGCAGACTTACCGTATCTCTCAAGATAACTCTTGCCTCCGAGAATAGGTTGCGGCTCAGTGAACTTTGGAAATTTTCCGCAATGCCAGTCAAAATTTCCTCCGTTTACTACAACTCCTCCGATTGTATTTCCATGACCGCATATCCACTTTGTTGCAGAATGCGTTACAATATTTGCTCCTTTTTCTATCGGCCGACACAAATATCCTCCGCATCCTACCGTGTTATCTGCAATTAGCGGAATATGGTGACTGGCAGCCACTTGCGCAAGCATGTCAAAATCCGGAACAGATAAGTTTGAATTTGCTATTGTCTCAACATATATTCCTCTTGTCTTCTCATCAATAAGAGATTCAACTTCACTGCGCTTTTCACACGAGCAAAATTTAACATTAACTCCAAATTGCGGAAGAGTATTTTTAAATTGTCCGTACGTCCCGCCGTAAAGTGAAATGGAACTAATAAGGTTATCTCCCGCCTTGCAAAGTGCCTGCATTACAAGCCATTGCGCTGCTATGCCTGATGCCGCTCCAACGGCGTCAAAGCCGTTTTCCAGAGCCGCAATTCTTTTTGTGAAGACATCAATCGTTGGATTGACAATCCTTGTGTAGGTAAAACCGTCCTCTTCATGGGCAAAAATCTTTCTACCTTCCTCAACATTTTTAAGAGCAAATGACGCACTTTGATAAATAGGTGTTGCGCTTGCTCCCGTTGTAGGGTCCGGAACGTTGCCGGCATGTACCTGTAAAGTTTCAAACTTATAAATTGACATATCTTTTTTTTTAAAAATTTTTCTGTCGCGACAGATATTATTTTTTTATTTGTTGAATTTAAGCGCGTGAAAAAAATGTGGCGCTTTTGTAAATAAAAAGACCCGTACCTTCTTTGGTACAGGCCCTTATGAATTTTAATAAGGGTTACTTTAAAGCATCTTAACGATGCATTCGCATGGACATAAGAGAAACGCGCTGAGTTCCTGCCATCTGATTGGCAAGATAATAAAGATTGAATATGTGCGCTTTAATGCTCATGCTTTGCTTTCAATTTGCAACCGCAAAGGTATATAATCCGGTCACAACTGCAAAATTAATCTTTGATTTTAGCCAGAGCCTCTTTTAAAAGACGCTGTGCGGTCTGCTTGTCATTATAGATGCAAGATCCTGTTACACAACCACCTTCGCATGCCATTACTTCTATGAAAGGAGACGGTGCCTTGCCTGTTTTTCCGTAGATTTTTAGCATGCTTACATTTTTAGTGTCCAGGTTGGTAACCTGCATTGCATTTAGCTGCTCATCTTTAAGTATGTATTTTACGGCACCGATAACTCCGCCGGCCTGGGCAAAACCGTGTGCTGCTTTGTAAGAACTTACGGCAGGTTTAAACGGAGTCACTTTTTCCAAGTCAATCCCAAGTCCTGTGAACACTGAGCCAAGTTCCTCAAACGTAATAGCAAAAGCAATGTTTGGGTCATCCCTTGTTTCTTTCTTTTTTGCAAGGCATGGACCAATGAAAACTATTTGTGCGTTAGGATATTTTTTGTTTGCAATCAGTGCGGTGTAGTACATTGGAGAACCGGCAGTTGAAAGGTGCGGCAGCATTTCCGGAATATGTTTTTTTGCAAGCTCTACCCATGCGGGGCAGCAACTTGTTGTCATAAACGGAGCCTTGTTGGCTATTTTTCTTTTTAACTCTTCAGCTTCCGTGGATGTAGTTCTCATAGCACCTTCCGCTACCTCTATAACATCCTTAAATCCAAGTGATTTGATAGCTCCGTACACTTTTTCCAGCGAAGCGCTGAATTGTGAAAGAATAGAAGGCGCCACAATTGCAACCATCTCCTGTTTGTTCCTTAATCTTTGCAAAACATCAAAAATCTGGGAGACCTCAAATATGGCTCCAAAAGGACATGCGTTAATGCATTTTCCACAATATATGCACTTGCTTTCATCTATATGTTCAATACCGTTCTCGTCTTTGCTTATGGCTTTTACCGGACATGATTCTTCACAAGGTACAGGTATATAGACAATTGCATGATACGGACAGCTTTTGAAACATTTACCGCAACTTATGCAGGTCTCATGGTCAATCTCCGCCTGACCCATCTTGTTGAAGTTGATGGCGTGTTTTGGACAGTTCATATAGCACATTCTTGCAACGCATCCGCGGCAAAGATTTGTAATCTCATAGTTAACTTGAATGCAAGATGAACAAGCCTCATCAATGACACATACCAAATTTTCCTTGGAAGTGTCCTTTCTTTCCAATGCCTTTTTTGCGTACCAGGAAAGAGGGGT
>JAQWEK010000031.1:0-7416 GCA_028704975.1 Bacteroidales bacterium
TAAGAATTTTTAAGCTCCGTTTCTATTATGTTCAAAGGCGTTATTAATTTATCCGTAAAACTTGTAAGGCGCTATCTGCCTGACCCATTTGTTTTTGCAATTATCCTCACGATAGTTGCCTTTATATGTTCAATGTTTGTTACCCATCAAACAGTGCTTGAGGTTGTTGGAAATTGGGGCGGAGGAGTTTGGACGCTTTTGGAATTTGCAATGCAGATGGCCCTTGTAATTGTCTGCGGTTCAGCGCTTGCTGATGCACCCGCTATAAAAAAGGGTTTAAAAAAAATAGCTTCCGGATTAAAAACGCCGGCCGCAGCAATTGCAACCGTAACTGTTGTAGCATCTGTTGCATGCTGGCTTAACTGGGGATTCGGACTTATAGTAGGAGTCATTTTTGCAAAAGAGATTGCAAAGCAGGTTAAGAATGTTGATTATAGATTATTGATAGCCAGTGCTTACAGCGGTTTTGTTGTTTGGCACGCCGGCATCTCAGGTTCCATTCCTCTTGCCATGGCAACTGAAGGAGATGCGTTAACATCTGTCTCATTGGGTTACATCAAGCATGCAATACCTATCGGGAATACAATTTTTGCCACATATAATTTGATTGCCGTTTTTATTGTGATAGTTGCACTGACAGTTGTTAATACATTGATGCATCCTAAAGGAGATCAGGTATTTGCAATAGACCCGTCCCTGCTGGAAGAGAAAAAAGAAGAACATCTGGAGAGCATAATTGATGACTGCAAAATTGAAAAGACTCCGGCCGACAGACTGAATACCAGCAAAATATTGGTGATAGTAACATCCCTTCTGGGCTTTACATATTTGTTCATGAAACTGGTAATAAACGGAAAACCATTTGATTTAAACAGTGCGATAATGGTCTTCTTGTTTTTGGGAATTATCTTTCACGGTACACCAATCAAATACGTTGAGGCAATAACAAATGCGTCTACATCCTGCTCCGGAATACTTTTGCAATTTCCTTTCTATGCGGGAATTATGGGAATCATGACGGCTACATCCGCAGATGGAATTTCACTTGCAGGAGAAATCAGCAAGGGCTGCATATCAATAGCAAACACTCACACTTTTCCTCTGCTGAGTTTTCTTAGCGCAGGCCTGATTAACATATTTATTCCAAGCGGCGGAGGACAGTGGGCCGTACAGGGACCAATTATGATTCCTGCCGGAGTATCTCTTGGAGTTAACCCTGCAATTACCGGAATGTCAATTGCATGGGGAGATGCATGGACAAATTTGATTCAGCCGTTTTGGGCTATCCCCGCACTTGCAATTGCAAAACTTAATGCAAAAGACATAATGGGATATTGTCTGATAGACCTGGTAGTTGTGGGCATAATAATATGCGCCACCTTCTTATGTTTATAAGGATAGCGCAATTATTTATTATTGCAATAAACTTATGAATGAAAGGCTTTTGTAAAGACTCTGTCAATTAATTCTACAAACTCCTTGTAAGCGGCAGTGTCCGATAGTTCACTCAATGAGGCGGCAAGACCTCTGTAACGCCACTCGTGGTCTTGCGGTTCAGGGGCATGAAAGCGCTCCCAAATTTTGTTGCCAATCTGATCAAAATCACGAGCAATAGCTCTCATGTTAGAGAGTTTGTCTCCAAGCGCAACTATTTTTGAATCTCTGTCAGCCTTTGCAAGACGCTCAATAGCAGCTTGTTTGCTCTCTCTCCAGATGTCCGTTCCGCTTGCGCTTCCGGTGTATTTGTCACTTTCAGATTCCACCAAATCTGCAATTCTGTCTCCAAACTCAGAGCGCAATTCCTCTATTGTACAATCGGTATCTTCAACAACATCATGCAGCGCTGCGGCTGAAAGAACCTCTTGATCAGGAGTTATAGTAGCCGCTATCGCCATCGCTTCCATTGGATGAACGATGTAGGGAAATCCCTTATTCCTGCGTTCTGTGTTTGCGTGTGCCTTAACCGCATAAATTATAGCCCTATCCAGCAACGTGCTGTCCATATACTTATTTGCCATTGATTGTTACCGTACTTATCTGGTAAGAAGTGCCGTCGTGAACAATAAACTCTATATCGGGCCGGCGGCACAAGACCCATCACAGATATTAAGAGACCGAACCTAACACTACCTCTCTATATAATCCAGCAACTTGCCTACGGTTTTTTTACATTCATCTTCCGCCTTTTTCATATTCCCGGAAATTAGAATGGCATTTACAAAAGAACCGTCTATGAGCAAACTTATTTGATTGCTTAGCATCTCGGCATCCACGTTCTTACTAAGCAATCCGTCGGCAACGGCAGAAGCAATGAAAACGGAGGTGGATTCATTGATCTTTTTGAAATGTTCTGAGTTCTTTTTCCTAAGACTTTCATGGTCCGGATACTCGGAGATGACCTTCAGATAATTAAGGGACTCCCCTTCCGGAACTAACTCGCCGATTTTTTTAAAAGGCAGGTACGCTCTCTCAACTATCCCCATGAACTTATCCCTTAAAGTCATACCGGCATTGAACTTAAGATCCTGACTCTCCCTGACGCCGAAAAAAAAGTGATTGATAGTCTCAACGAACAGATCCTCCTTGCTCTTGAAGTGGTGATAAAAGGAACCCTTTGATGTCCCCGATTTCTCAATTATCTCATTTATACCAACGGAATATCCTTTGGTCATAAAGAGAGAAAGAGCGGTATCCCTTATCTTTTCCTTAGTATTATTCATATCTGTAAAAAACGGGAAGCGAAGGTAATTAATTATTCAGATTTCAGATACTCATGTTCCCATATTTTTTCCGTAATTCCCGACAGTTCTTCATCGTATTCGCACAATGATCTATAGTACTCCTCATCCTTCAAAATATCCTGGGCAGAGGCATCCTCCCCTCTGGCATCAGAAGTCAAAATATTTTTTCTAAAATTATCATAATGGTCTCTTATAGAACAAGGCATCAGCAAATTTGACACGTGGGATTTGTTGCGTTGTTCTTTATCCTGCCAAGCACGCCCGTTGCACATAAATTTTCTTTTTAACGCCTCGCTCAAATCTCCACCTCTCTCGTAAATTTCATTAACATTATCTATTGTGTAAGGCACAAATACACAAGGCATTATATTGCCATTCCAATCTATGTAAATATACCCTCCCCTTCTTCCATATGCAATACAACCTCCCATTAGAACACCACTGTTCCAAAAATCGGCAACCGGATATTTTTTCTTCAAAAGCAAATTGTCCCACTTTTTATAAAGTTTTGCCCTAATTTCTGGTGTTGGCACCATTTCAAAAGCAGAGCTACCCCTCCCTATCGGCATTAACTGGAATTGCCACATGAACGAAGCACCAAGTTTATCAAAATAGTACTCGTAAAAATCATCCTCAAGCAGCAACTGAGCATTTTTTGAAGTAGCTGTCACAGAAGTTAAAAAAGGAACACCAGCGTTTTTAAGATTTTCCATAGCCTGCATGATTTTCCTGTAAGTTCCAAGGCCTCTCCTGGCATCGGTCTCCTTCTCATATCCCTCAACAGAAATGGCAGGAATCGCGTTTCCTAATTTTGACAAATAATGTGCGGTATATTCATTTATTAGTGTTCCATTAGTATAGAACATAAAAAACACATCATTATACTTCTTAAAAATGTCAAAAAGACTTCTATCCCCCTCTCTATACATGAGCGGTTCTCCCCCACTTACAACTACAAACCTTCCACCCATTTCATCCCTGAACTCACCAATTATTTTATCAACGGTAGAATAAGAAAGTTGTGGGGTCTTATTTGCACCACTGCTGGCATAACAGCCCGTGCACTGCAAATTACATCTTTGAGTTGGTGATATGACAATAAAGCTCGGAGGATTCACCCCATGTTTTTCAAAATAGGCTTTCACGGTATTATCATGAAGTTTTACGTTTTCCGCATTATCACAGTGGAAAGCACCTTTAAATACGACATCAACAAGCCTGGCCGTCATATCTTTTGATATGTAACCCTTTTTAACATTGTAAAAAAAGCGCTTAACTAAGGATATGCTCCAGTAATACTTTTTCATTCTGGCTTCTAAAAGGTCGGTTGAATTATTGTCACTCTTAACAATACGCTCATACAAGTATGCACTTACTTTTTTCATGCCTATGCTTTCTTTTAAGCTGTTTCCTAGCAGAGACATCAATTTTTTATCAATATTTTCTGGTTCCATAAAAAATAAATTTAGATTTTGCTCCGACAAAAGTACTAAATCATTTTTAAAAAACAAACAGACCGGTCTGTAATTTAACGAGCAAAAACTAAAAGCCCATTTTTACCCTCAAAAAGCCCTATTTATACTATTAATATCCTTATATAATTACTGTCCGCAATTATGTTCCGATTTACAATCGTGTTTAGGCCTGGTATCATGATCGCAATAATTTGCGTTAAGGGAGAGCGTACCTGCTAAAAAAGCCTCTACAATCTTATCCGCCGCCTCAATTGGACTCCCCACAAAAACATTGATATTTTGCCCGTTAAATAAATCTATGGCCTTCTGTCCCATACCTCCCGCTATGACATCCGTTACACCAAAAGAGGCAATCCATTTTGGGTACAGGCCCGGCTCGTGTGCGGGCGGCACTTCTTCCTGGGACTTTACAACCAGGTCATTTTCAACCGTTACTATGGCAAAATATTCACAATGCCCGAAATGGGCACACAATACCCCCTTCTCCATGGGAATAGCAATTTTCTTATTCATTTTTAATCAGTTTTTAATTTATAAATCATTTATTTTTCCCGAATATCCGCAATAAAATTGAACGATGTAGTCCCCAAGGATCTTAGATAATATCATAAATGCTTTATCCCCGGTACAGTGTCCCGTAAAAATTTTGTATCAGGATACTCAGAACGTAAATTTTCACCCATTGCTGTTATCCGACAATACGGTAAAATTGATCATTCCCCGTCATGTGAATTAATAGGGATCAATTCTTCATTGCCGTAACTCTTGCAATTTCTGCAAGGCGTATGATTTCCTATGCCGTTGATCAATTTGCTGCATTTTCTGCAACGATACCATATCCGCCCGAAATCCACATTTCCGCCATCTATCATTATCATTTTCCCTTCAACAAACGCCTTCGCAATTGTCTTACGTGCGTTTCCGTATATGCGGGTAAGAGTTGGACGCGAAACGTTCATTTTTTCGGCGGCATCTTCCTGCCTCAGCCCCTCGTAATCCAGCAATCTGACCGATTCATATTCATCATAACGCAAAATGACCCTGTCGCTCGTCAGTCTTACTATGCCAAAAGGCTTAAAACCAAGCATCAACGGGGGAGAAACTATTTTTCTGCACTGTTTTGGGCGAGACATAAACTTGTTTTTTCGTTGTATTTGAGTTGCAAATTTATAATATTATTTTGAACTATTGTTCATAAATAATTTTCTTTGCTCGTATAGGGATTTATTGTTTTCAACCTTTTTGTTAATAAATTTGCTTGTTGTTATTTTAACTGGATATTACCATTGTGAAATGGTAGCGCAAATAAAAATCTGAAAATCAAAGTATGAAAAAAGTATACGTTCTTTTGGCCGACGGATTTGAAACCATAGAAGCTACGGCGCCGATAGATATACTGCGTCGCTGTAAGGTTGACGTTACAACCGTCTCGATATCGGGCAGCATTACAGTAATATGCTCCCACCATATACAAATGAAGGCCGATACGACCTTGTATGATATAGCTGCCGAGAAAGCCGGCAATGCAATCCGTCCCACGGACACGGAAGGCAACAACTATTGCAGTGATCTTTTATCTGACGGGAACATGATAGTTCTTCCGGGCGGATATCCCGGATACGTCAATCTTATGAATTCTGACACTGTCGGGAGAATAATAAAAAAATACTATCAAGAGGGTAAATGGATTGCGGCAATTTGCGGGGCTCCGGCGGTATTGGCAAAAAATAAAATAGCCGCGGGATCACATATAACATGTCACTCCTCCGTAATAGATAAAATGGGAGATTATATCTATACAGGCCGGCCGGTAGAACAGGACGGGAATCTAATAACCGGCATAGGGGCAGGACTTTCCATAGATTTTGCAATCAGGCTTGCGCGCGTGCTCACGGACGAGGGAACCGTTGAGTTGCTAAAAAAACAGATGGAAATCAGGACTTGCAATACCGTGGACGCGAGCTCATCCACAAGAACGGAATAGCCGCAAGTTGGGAGACTACGGAAAATATTATCATTGCAGTCATATTCCAATCGTACAGCCAACCCATAAGCCAACTGCCTAAAAACCAGAATAATCCGTATGATGCCTGGAAAATTCCAAATCCTGTGGAACGTCTCTCTTTAGGCACCATATCCGCCACGGCACTCTTAACAACAGACTCTTGTGCTCCCATTCCTATTCCCCACAAAATCACTCCGCAAATCAAGGCAGCCTGAGATGTTGCGGTAAAAGCCAGAATTGCAAACGGGGCTGCAATAACTGTCGAGACTATTAAAGTTTTAAAACCTCTCTTATCATAAAGCCATCCAAAGAAAAGAGCGGCAAATGCATCTATCATCATGGCAAGGGCATAGAGCAGCGGCAATATTTCTCCGCTGACCAATCCGTTCTTTGCCGTATGCATTGTAACAAGATTGAAATCCACAAAACCCATTGCAGATAAGGACATTGCAACAATATAAAATATAAAGCCGCGACTCAATTTTATTTTCCCGACAGATTTTTCTGTATCCGGTTCAAATTTTTCAGGGTTTGGAAATTTGCGTTTTGCAAACAGCAACAAAACAATTGTGATAATGGCGGGAATTCCTAAAACCGCAAAACAAACTTTATATGATGAGAACAAATATGCGGAACTGTTTATAACCGAATGAGTTGCAGAAGCTGCATTGCCGACAGCTTGCACAGACGTACCGTCCGCCACACCTGCATGTCCTCTCAATAACATGACTATGAACAAAATAACCGGCCCTACAAATGCTCCTATCTGGTCAAGAAATTCCTGAATTGCAAAACTCTTTCCGGTTCCCTCCTTAACTGCCGCAAAAGAGACAAGCGTATCCTTTGCCGGTTTTTTAATTGCCTTTCCCGCACGTTCCGCAATCATGATTCCGCACGCAAGAACCCATCCGCCGTGCGGCACAAGCGCAAGCATGGGAATTGCCAGCATATCAATAATATATCCTATTATTGTTATTGTCCAATAATGCTTTGTCTTATCCGTTATATAACCGGTCAGCAATCTGAGTGAATATCCGACAAACTCCCCAAGTCCTGATATGAAACCAATTGCAGCTGCATTGGCCCCCGCCAAAGCAAGAAATGCTCCCGTAATGCTGGATGCGCCCTCATGAGTCATATCAGAAAAACAACTCACAATACCCATCAGCACAATAAATGCTAACGCAGAACCCGC
>JAQWEK010000031.1:7516-14288 GCA_028704975.1 Bacteroidales bacterium
CATAAATGTGCAAAGTTACATTTAAAAGAAAGACGTTGTCTTTAAAACAATGACGCCGTCTTTAATTAAAGACGGCGTCAAATATTTATTCATCTTTTAAAACAGTGTGATTGAGATACCTGCGGATATCCAAGTGCCCGGCATCCTTATGCCGCCGCAATCATAATATCTTTCATTAAAAAGATTGGACGCTTTTAAATAGATATTCGCAAGCATATCTGCTTTTTTTACAAGTTCAAAGGAAATAGCGGCATCCACTTTCCAGAATAATTTGTAATCTATATAAGGATATGTCTTTGTTACGGCAGCGCCATAATAACCGCCAACTCTGTCACACCACGTTGCAAATATATCTGCCTCAATTCTCTTGCACAAAGTAAATTGTCCGCTCAAGGAGACCTTATCTCTCAAATAATCAAGTGCCGTTTTAGAGACATAACCTTCCGCCTTCTTATTCATGTGAATATGAGCATAACCAGCCTTAACGCTCTTGATAAACTTCCATGAAACAAATTCTGCGGAAAGTTCTGTTCCGCGCGCTTTCACCTTTCCAATCTGCAAAGATTTCCAAAGAGTTTCATTCTCGGCTCTCACCCAGTCAATTATATTGCTGCCGTCTCTATAATAAAAAAGATATCCGGCATTAAAATGATTCCAAAAATTATCATAATAATTTCCGCCTGTCGCACTGCCGGTTTCTGCAAATCTTAAATTAGTCCCGGTAAAATCCATCGCGATTCTATAAGTTGTTGCCTTCTCCGGATTTAAGTCTGCATTTGCCTCATGAGTTGCCGTAGTGTAATATAGGTCTGTATAAGTTGGAAGCCGCATGGATCTTGTTACTGAAAAGCTTACCGTTATCAAAGGATAAAAATTCACATTTACTCCTCCGCTCCACATAAAGTCTCCGCCGTAAGAACTTTGCACAAGATTCAAGGACAATGGAATAGAAATTAGACCATGACCATAAACATGTCTCAGCCACTCATTTGTAACATTGCGGTCAGCACCTTTTGTATAATACCCTCCGGGCACGCCGGCAATTTTTTTAGAAGACGTTAAGTTCTCACCTAAAACGTTGCTGTATATATGGTTGTAATTATAATCAAAACCGACTCCCGTTGTTCCTCCAAGCCAACCCTTATGTTCTGCGACCGCGCTAAAACCAAAATTATCTGTATCATGATAGTTTGGACCCTGATACCATGAAGTTGCATTTTTTCCGTCTCTAAAAAGTTCAAACTTGTCGTAATTCTTTCTGTAGCTGAATATTACCTTTGCAGACCAGTTATTTCCAAAATTGTCATCCCATTTTACGGAACCAAGATAGGTCCTTGTACGCTCCGCCTGGTCCGGATAATCCAAAGAATAAAAATCATTTGCTCCAAAAAATCTGTTCTGTGCACCAGCCTGAATATCAAGGACTCCCCCCTTTACACTGCGAAACATCATGCGCGCATACAAGTTCTGATTATCAAAATCCGTGTTAGAAGTATAACCGTCGGAATGCCGCAAAGAGCCTATAATCATTAAATTAGCATTGCTCTTTGTTATAGCTCCCGACAGATTTCCGTATAGATATCCGTGCTCTCCCGCAGAAAAATTTGCCTTAACATAATTATTATATTCAGGAACCGTCATAATGTTTACAGCACCGGAAAAGGCGCCAGGACCGGGTATGCCGCTTATAATATCAATTCCGGAAACACCCTCAATATCAACAGGAAGAGAATGCGACTGATGCCCCGTTCTTACATCCGTAAAATTAACGCCGTTAAGCATAACCATACTTTGATCGGAAGTACCACCGTAAACCGATATATCTGCCTGCATTCCCATGCTTCCTCTCTCTCTTAAATCAATTGACGGTGAAGACTTAAGCGCGCCCTCTATTGTTTGCAAAGGAGAAGACTCTATTTTACCCCTGTTAAAAACAGCAATTGGGGAGATTGTCCCCTTTGTAGGATTTGAACGTTCCGTTGTAATCACCACATCTTTAAGCCTATATACTTTCACGGTATCCTGTGCTTGAACAAAAGATACAGAACAAAGCACAGCCTCGGCAAAAAACAAAAAATAAAAAAACTTCAAGTGCATAAAAACTATTTTAATAAAATTTTAGCAGTGAATGTACGACGTTTTAAAACAATGACGCCGTCTTTAATTAAAGACGGCGTCAAATATTTAAAATTTTAAAATCTATTTCAGCATTTCTTTTACAGCAGCTTCCAGTTGCGGATCTTTGCCGTTAAGGAAGTCATTGTAAGGAAGTTCCACTTGGATATCCGGATTAACCTGTTTATTCTCTGTGATTTTACCGTCGGTACCCATAGAACCAATCATAGGAATTCCAAATATTATCGTAGGATCAATTTGTGTTTCCCACCAAACGGCAGTACCTGTTCCGGCTACCGGCATTCCAACCAGCTTGCCCGTCTTATTCTGCTGATATATAAATGGAAACATAAATGCATCACTATAGTTGCTCTCGCTCATCAAAACAATGCTCGGCTTAATCCAGCGTCCGATAGGTTCGCCGTCCTTAAGAACATTACCCTGCGGAGCATATTTCATATAAAGGTGACCGCTCAAGAATGTATTCAAATCATCATGAAGCCAGCCCCCGCCGTTGAATCTCGTATCAACTATAAGAGCCTGTTTATCAATGTTTTTGCCAAGGGCATTTTCATAAACTTCTCTGAAGCTTGCATCATCCATTCCCTCAACGTGAACATAACCGACCTTGCCGTTGCTCAAAGAATCCACCATGTGCTCCATAGTTTTTATCCACCTCTTGTACAGAAGATAATTCTCTTTGCCCACGCTTACGGGACGTATTCTCTGTTCAAATTCTCCGATGCCGGATTTAACTGTAAGCAGGCTATTTACATCAGCCACATTCAGAAGATATTTATTCCAGTTTTCATCCGCTTTAATTTCAACTCCGTTAATTGCAGTGATGACATCACCCGCCTTAACCTTATTCTCTGCCCTATCAGAAATTCCGCCGGGAATAATTGCGCTCACCTTAATGCCCGGACCTTTATAAGTCTCATCAAATAAGAATCCCAGAGAAGCCGTGCGGTCTGCATTTGAAGGGACAGGAGCATAGTATCTTCCTCCTGTATGAGAGGCATTAAGCTCTCCCAGCAATTCGCTCAAAAGTGCCTGAAAATCATAGTTGTTATTGATATAAGGCAAGAACTTTGCGTACTCGTCGTGATACATTTTCCAGTCAATCCCGTGAATTTTAGGATCATAGAACTTTTTCACAACCTGAGCCCATGCATGGTCATAAATATATGCTCTCTCACCCGCTTTGTTCAGCTCCATTTTTGCATCTAATGCAATAGGCTTAATCTCTCCGCTCTTTGCATCAATGGACATCAAACTTCCTCCGCTTATGGTAAACAAAGTGGCATCGTCATCGCTAATTCCAAGTCCGCCTGCGCCGCCTGAAAGTTTTGCAAGAACCTTTGTCTCTTTTTCTCTTGGGTCAGTCACCCACAATTCACTCCCCTTCTGCGCATTAGCCAAGTAATAAATTTTGCTTGCATCCTTGTTAAACGCATAACCTTCCAATGAACTTGCACTGCTTGTAAGCCTTACCTTTCTCTCTTCTATATTATTCCAGTCAAATGTAATATCCTCAACCTTAGTAGAATCCGAGCTTGCAGCTTTCCCGTCTTTTTTAGCTTTCAATCCTTTACCTTTTTTACTCCCGACAGCCTTGTCTCCATCTTTCTTTCCTGCCTTATCAGCTTTTTCAGCCTTCTCTTTCTCCTTCAGCAATTCATAATCCTCCTTGCTCAACATATATCTGTCATAAGCCTTCTGGTCAAAGAATATTCCGTAAACATCAGGTTCATCCGCACCGGAACCAGCCAAAGATTTGTTGCCTGCACGGGTTGAAAGATAAACCATCATTTCACCTTTTAGAGCCCAATCTGCATTAAATTCTCCAAAACCGCTGTTGACAGGATATTTAATTTCACCTGTCCCGTCAGCTTTAACAAGAGCTGTGTTGCGAGCAGCCATTCTATCCTTAGAATCGTCTACAAGCAGCCACTTACTATCCGGACTCCATTTGAAACCCCAGTCTCCGTCTGCATAAGAATGATTATGTCCCTTAGGCAAAACAGTTACAGTTTTCCCGCTTGCCAAATTCATGACTTTAAGCACATTACGCTCACATACGTAAGCCAGTTTCTTATTATCGGGAGAACATAGCGGCTGAAAATTATCATTATCGTTTACAACGACAGGCTCTTCATTAAGCAATGTCGAGGCATAGAAATATTTTTCAGTAGTATCCTTTAATGAAACTTTGTAAATGCCCCATTTACCCTCTCTTTCAGCGGAGAAGAAAAGATACTTTCCATTGTGAGACCAGCAAATCATTCTCTCCTGCCAAGGAGTATTGGTAATTCTTTTTGTGCGGGCATCTTTTACTCCGGAGACAAAAAGCTCACCTCTGTTGATAAATGCAACTTCCTTTCCGTTAGGGCTTACCTCAAATTCAGTAACCCCGTTAAGAGGTAACACGACAGATGCCTGATAACCGGCATCATCCGCAACCGCAACCGCAACCTTCTGAGGCTGAGAGCCGTCACGCATTGTATAAATATCTCCCTTCCACACAAAAGCAAGAGTGCCGTTTGCGGAGATGCTCAAGTCCCTTACAGGGAATCCCTTAAAATGAGTCATTTGCATCTCAGTTCCGGAAGACACATTTCTCTTATAAACGTTAAGAGTTCCATCTTGCTCGCTAGTATAATAAATGGAATTATCATCCGATGCAAAAACAGGAGCCAAATCCTCTCCCTTAAAATTTGTCACCTTAGAATATTGATTGTCGGGAATATTATATATCCAGATATCTCTTGTTACAGGAGAAACATGGTGCTTTCTATAATCATCTTCATAACCTTTTCTGTCCTGGAAAACTATTTTTGTTCCGGCATAATTATAGTGCGCAACATCCATTCCGGCAGCAGAAACCAATATCGGCCTTCCTCCTCCAACCGGAACAGTGTAAATATTATAGAACAATCTGGAACTGGGAAATCTTACGCTTTTTGCAGGAGCATTTCTGGGACTGTTAAACAAAACAAATTTGTTATCGGCAGTGAAATCCTGCGGATAATCCGCCGCGCTATTGTAAGTCAAACGCATTGGAACTCCGCCATTTGCAGACATCGTATAAACATCAAAATTTCCGGACTTGTCACTAGCAAAAGCTATCGTTTTTCCGTCGTGAGACCAAACAGGATGAGAGTTATAATCACTTCCCGTTGTAACCGGCGCTGCAACGCCTCCGCTGACATTCACCTTATAAATATTTCCCATGTACCCAAACAGAATACTCTGTCCGTTAGGAGATATGGCAGGATAGCGCAGCCATCTTGCCTCCGTCTGTCCAAACATTGCTGCAGAGGACAAAACACATATAACAAGAACAAAAAAACATTTTTTCATAAAGTAATTGATTATTTTCCTTTTATATATGACGTAAATTTAATCATTTTGTTGCAATGCTTAATAAATCAATTAAACTATATTTGAAATTTCACTCCAAACATCACGGTTCTAGGAAGTTGCGGACCATAAATGTAGCCGGCATCCCTGAATTCGCCCTTGTCAAAATCACTCTGATAACTATCAAATATGTTTTTTAGCCCTGCGCTGAACTTTATCCTTGCAAGATTTTTAAGTCTGAATTCATAAGAAATTTTAAATCCGCAGTCAAAAAAATCCTGTGTTCTTTTTTCACAATCTTTAGCAACATAACCGGCATAGTGTTGTACCAGCATACTTCCCGTATACGTTCCCGACATAGAAATTTCCATACTTTTAAAAAGCTGATAATAAGCCGTCAAATAACCGTAGTTGTCCGGAGACCGGAACATCTTTTTTTGAGGTTTCAGCGACGGGTCATCACTTCACGTCTCGGCTTTTTTATACCGGCTCCTCTGGGTTGTAAAACCCATTTGGAATTGCAGGGAAGACAGGGGAACAAACTTTCCCTCAAAATTTACACCCGCTACACTCGCACCGGATCCGTTGCGCCGCTCCAAAATTAAATTTCCGTCGGCGTCTTTTCCAATATCCTGCAGATAAAAAACATTATTGAGTTTTGTGTAAAAAACCTCTGCCAATATTTCCACGGACATATTGCCCAGCTTCTTGCTAAAATCTGCGGAACAACTGATACTGTGTGATCTCTCTGTCTTGAGATTATTCGCATTCTGCACAAATGAGGTCTCTCCCCCTATGGCAGAACCGTGCAGATCCTCGTCATAGATCTGAGGAGCACGGAATCCAGACGAATAGCCGGCGCGAAAACTTAAAACCTCATTCGGATTATAGCGCAAGCTAAACCTCGGGCTAAGTACGGGATTGTCTATCTGACTGTTTTTGTCCACCCTTGCTCCGGCCAGAATACTCCACTTATCATTTTTCCACTCGTTCTGAAGGAAAGCACTCTCTGTATTGACACTCTGATTTATAATGCGGTCATATCCCAAAATTTCGTCGTGCAGTTTATCATCCGTATACTCCACACCCGCGGTCAACTGGGCCGGCATGAACAAAAAATGTTGCATGTCATGGGAGCACTGAGCTCCCGTAACTAACGTTTTATCTGTAGTTTTTCCGTATGCATTTGTATCCCTTTGCGCCCCGGCATAATTATTCCTGCCGACTATTTGTCCCGACAGATATATTTCCGCGTGATATTTTCCATTCTTGGAAAATATGTCATACTTGATCT
>JAQWEK010000138.1 GCA_028704975.1 Bacteroidales bacterium
TTGGTTGGGTCAATAACTCCGCCGGCAAGCAAGTTTTCATAACGGCCTGTCTGAGCATTGTATCCAAAATCGCCCTTGCCTTCTTTAACTTTTTGAATAACAACGCTACCCTCTTCTCCGGCATTCTCGCAAATCATTCTAAGCGGCTCTTCAAGAGCTCTTACAATAATATTGATACCAGTCTGCTCGTCTTCATTATCTCCATTAACCTTTTTAAGAGCATCAATGGCACGGATATATGCAACTCCGCCACCTGCTACTATACCCTCTTCTACGGCTGCTCTTGTTGCATTAAGTGCATCTTCGACTCTGTCTTTCTTCTCCTTAAGCTCAACCTCGGAAGCTGCACCTACATAAAGAACTGCAACTCCGCCGGCAAGTTTAGCAAGACGCTCTTTTAATTTCTCTTTATCATAATCGCTGGTGGTCGTCTCTATTTGTTTCTTAATCTGAGCAACTCTATCTGCGATATCATTCTTCTTTCCTGCACCGTTAACAATTGTAGTATTCTCTTTATCAATAGTTACCTTCTCTGCAGAACCTAACATATCCGGTGTTGTGTTCTCCAAAGTAAATCCTCTCTCTTCTGATACAACAACGCCGCCGGTAAGAGTTGCAATGTCCTGCAACATCTCTTTTCTTCTATCTCCAAAACCGGGAGCCTTAACAGCAGCAACTTTAATTGTGCCACGCAATCTATTAACAACCAATGTTGTAAGAGCTTCTCCATCTACATCCTCTGCAATGATAAGAAGAGCTTTTCCGTCACGGGCAAGAGGCTCAAGAATAGGAAGAAGATCTTTCATTGAGGAAATTTTCTTATCTGTAATCAAGATTTTTGGCTGGTCAAGAACTGCCTCCATCTTATCCGGATTTGTCATGAAATAAGGAGATATATAGCCGCGGTCAAACTGCATACCCTCAACAACTTTAACCTCTGTTGAGGTGCCTTTTGCCTCTTCTACTGTGATTACGCCCTCTTTCTTAACTTTGCTCATTGCATCTGCAATAAGTTTTCCAATAACTGCATCATTGTTGGAAGAAATAGTACCTACCTGCTCAATCTTAGAATAATCATTACCAACGGATTGGCTCTGTTTCTTAAGATTCTCAACAACTGCGTCAACGGCTTTGTCAATACCCTTCTTTAAAGCCGTTGGGTTAGCGCCGGCTGTAACGTTCTTTAACCCGACGTTTATAATTGCCTGAGCAAGAACAGTTGCGGTTGTTGTACCGTCACCGGCCTGGTCATTAGTTTTGGAAGCAACCTCTTTAACAAGTTGAGCGCCCATGTTTTCAAAATGATCATCCAGTTCAATCTCTTTAGCAACTGTAACACCGTCCTTGGTAATTTGGGGTGCGCCAAACTTCTTATCTATAACCACATTGCGCCCCTTCGGACCAAGTGTAACCTTAACTGCATCTGCAAGTGAGTCTGCTCCTTTCTTCATAAGAGAGCGGGCTTCCATATTAAATTTAATCTCTTTTGCCATATCTGTAATTTTTAAATTCTTTTTAATTGATTGTGTATAAAAAAAGACCTTTCGGGATTACTTGCCGATAATTGCAAGAATATCTGACTGGTGCATAATCATATATGTTTTCTTTCCGTCCGGAGAATTAATCTCTGTACCTGCATATTTTCCGTAAAGCACCGTATCACCTTTCTTCAACTCCATCGGCTCATCCTTTTTACCGGGTCCGACTTCAACAACTTTCCCCTCTTGAGGTTTCTCTTTTGCTGTATCGGGAATAATAATTCCGCCTTCTGTTTTCTTTTCAGCCTCTTTAGGCTCAATTAAAACTCTATCTGCTAATGGTTTAATCATGATTTTATGTTTTTAAGTATTTATGTATTTTTCTTTTTTGTCCCGACAGGTTATATAAACCCTTGCGGGGACGTTTGGGCAAAGGGCAAATTGAATGCCAGCGGAAGAAATGGGGCAAAATCTGACATTTTGACATCACAAAGTGCTATATTTGCACGCATAGCGGCATAAAATGTGTGTTACTTTGTACAAGGTAATTGGTTATGACAGCAAAAAAAAGCAAGACGGAGGATAATATAGAACTCATGATTTCAGATGATGAGAAATACATGCTTGCGGCATTGGGGGAATCGCGTAAAGCTTTGGAAGAGAACGAGGTGCCAATAGGCTGCATCATTGTAGGCGGCGACTCCGTTATTGCACGCGGACACAATTTGACACAAACGCTTAATGACCCAACGGCACATGCAGAGATGCAGGCTATAACTGCAGCCGCTGCATATCTTAGCGGCAAGTATCTGGACCGCTGCACTTTATACGTGACCGTAGAACCATGCCCGATGTGTGCTGCCGCTCTGAACTGGGCTCAAATAGGAAAGATTGTTTACGGCTGCAAGGACCCAAAAAGAGGATTCTCTTTATTTAAGCCCTCTCTGCTGCACCCTAAGACAGAGGTTGTTAGCGGCATCCTGGATGGAGAATGCGAAAAACTGATGAAAGAGTTTTTTGCAAAAAAAAGAAAAGCAAAAACCATCCGTAAGAAAAATAAATGACAGTCAATAAAATGCAATAATGGGAAGTTTAACCGGACTGGGATATTTTGGGCTTTTTATCGGCTCTTTTTTGGCGGCAACTGTTTTGCCATTCAGTTCTGACGTTCTTATCATAGGCATTTTGCTTGGCGGAGGAAATCCCTGGATATCATTTATTTGTGCAACAACAGGTAACTGGATGGGAGGTCTTACATCCTACTGGATTGGATGGCTTGGCAAGTGGAAATGGTTGGAGAAGTGGTTTAAAATCAAACAGCAAACCCTGGAAAAACAAAAATCTAAAATAGACAGATTTGGAGCTGGTCTGGCGTTTTTATCCTGGCTCCCGATAGTTGGAGACGTGTTTGCAATTGCACTTGGCCTCTACAAAGTTGACTTTTGGAAGTCTGCGCTGTTTATGCTTATTGGCAAAGCGGCCAGGTTTGCGGTGTGGGTAATCTTGTATATTAATTACGGTGATACGTTTATAAATTGGATTCGCACGCTGGAACCTTTTGCTTAAGTTAAAATTTTATATATTTTTGCAGTCCCAAAAGCTGCGGCAAGTTACAGAAGCAGCGCGTAAAATTGAGATATGGTGTAATGGCTAGCACTGCTGATTTTGGTTCAGCCAGCCCAAGTTCGAATCTTGGTATCTCAACTCTCTTTCTTAAAATCACATTTTTATGAGGCATAATTTTTCTTTTGGCTCTGTTCTCATATCTGCTTGTTTTTTAATTGCTTGCTCTGTTTTTGTCTCCTCATGCAAGGGGAAAAGAGGAAGTATAGAGGTTGTTAATCCTGATAAATTTCCTCAAGTGCAAGTCCCTGATATGATTGACAACCA
>JAQWEK010000139.1 GCA_028704975.1 Bacteroidales bacterium
CAGGGTTTCTTCAATTATGATGAAGCTTTGGCCTATGCTCAGAAAGTTCATAAGCCCGTATTTCTAGATTTCACCGGACACGGATGCGTTAACTGTCGTGAGATGGAAGCAAGGGTATGGAGCAATCCGATAGTTTTGCAAATGCTTAAACAAGAGTATATTGTATGTGCCTTGTATGCGGATGACAAGATGACTGTCCCTGCAGAAGATCAGGTTACTCTGCCTGACGGAAAAGTCTTGAGCGAACTCGGAGATATTAATTCCAACCTGATGCTCACAAAGTTTAACGCAAATGCACAGCCGTACTATATAATTCTAGATGAAACGGGTAAACCGCTGGTTCATCCTATGGGTTATAATCTTGATGTAAAGGTCTTTACCAAATTTTTACAGGACGGTATAAAGGCTTACGGAAAATAAAAAATGAAAAAGGCTGACTAAAGAAGTCAGCCTTTCCCTTGTGCTCGGGACGGGAATCGAACCCGTACAGCCATTTCTGGCCACAGGATTTTAAGTCCTGCGTGTCTACCAATTCCACCACCTGAGCAATTCCGGTAAAACTTTTGGTTTTTACGGGTGCAAAGGTAAGAAAAATATTCTGCGGAGAATAACGGTCAAAAAAAATCGTACCTTTGTGCCGTGAAACAGTTAGTAGCAAATATGTATTGGTGGCGCCGCTTGCAACTTTTAATGTCGTGAGGGAAACAGCGCCGTATGTATATGCTATAACATAAATACTATAAGAATTTTATAAAGCTCTGTCGCACCTGCGACAGGGCTTTTTTCTTTTCCGTCGAGATTAAAAAAATTATAATAATATGAATTACTTAGTTGACAACAATGGTTATTACGGAGATTTTGGGGGCGCATTTGTTCCGGAAATTCTCCACAAATGCGTAGCAGATTTACAAGACAATTACTTGAAAATTATTGATAGTGAGTCTTTTCAGAAAGAGTTTCATAAACTTTTGAATGATTATGCAGGACGTCCCTCTCCGCTCTATTTTGCAAAACGCCTCTCGGAAAAATACGGTTGCAAACTTTATCTTAAGAGAGAAGATTTGAATCACACCGGAGCGCACAAAATTAATAATGCGCTTGGACAGATTTTGATTGCCGGGAGAATGGGCAAGAAAAGAATTATTGCGGAGACAGGTGCGGGCCAGCATGGAGTGGCTACTGCAACGGTTTGCGCTTTGATGAATATGGAGTGTGTTGTTTATATGGGTGCAACAGATATCAAGCGACAGCACATGAATGTTGAGCGGATGAAAATGCTTGGCGCAACAGTAGTACCTGTTACCTCCGGGAATATGACGTTAAAAGATGCTACAAATGAGGCTATTAGAGACTGGTGTTGTCATCCAGGGAATACCCATTACATCATCGGCTCTACGGTTGGACCGCATCCGTATCCCGATATGGTTGCCCGGCTGCAGTCGGTTATAAGTGCAGAAATTAAAAGCCAGTTAATGGAACAGGAGGGACGGGATTATCCCGATATGCTTATTGCATGTGTAGGCGGCGGAAGCAATGCGGCGGGAACAATCTATCATTACATAAACAATCCACGCGTAAAAATTACCCTGGCTGAAGCGGGCGGTCTTGGCGTTTACAGCGGAAAAACGGCAGCAACTATTAAACTGGGCAAGACCGGAATTATTCACGGCTCACGCACTTATGTTATTCAAAATGAGGATGGGCAAATAGAGGAACCATACTCAATATCAGCCGGTTTGGACTATCCCGGCATTGGACCGATGCATGCAAATCTTGCAAAAGAAAAACGCGCCCTTGTCTTGGCTGTTAATGATAACGAAGCAATCAAGGCGGGATATGAACTGACAAGATTAGAGGGAATAATTCCCGCTCTGGAATCCGCGCACGCTCTTGGTGTTTTGCCAAAAATCAAATTTTCTCCAAATGAAGTTGTTGTTCTAACAGTCTCAGGAAGAGGCGATAAAGATCTTGAAACTTATTTAAATTATAACGCAGACGGAACAAAAAAATAATCGGATATGAAAACCTTTAATTACAAAACAAACACAAAAACAATTCTTGGAGATTTGCATACCCCTGTGAGTATTTATCTTAAG
Organism: Bacteroidales bacterium; assembly: GCA_028704975.1. Taxonomy (GTDB): domain Bacteria; phylum Bacteroidota; class Bacteroidia; order Bacteroidales; family UBA932; genus Egerieousia. Next base: position 2,097 of record JAQWEK010000139.1, read on the forward strand.
CTGAGAGATTTGTATTCAACATCAGTCCTTATGGAAAGTTCCGATTATCACGCAGCAGAGAATTCTTATTCCTTTATAGCAATTTGTCCTCTTGCAAGTATCGGCGTGAACAGCGGCAAGGTTACTATTAAGTATCCCGACAGATCCGTACAGACAAAAAAGCTGGACGGCTCTTATAAAGCGGAGGATGGAATTAATGACTTCATAGATTCCATAAAGGTTGAAGGCGATCATGCAAACTGTTGCGGACTATATGGTTATACAACTTTTAATGCAGTAAAATATTTTGAGAACATTGCGGTAAAAGAGAGCCATGAAGATAGAAATGACGCGCCCGATATTCTCTACATTCTTTACAAGTATATTATCATTTTTAATCATTTTAAAAATGAGATGACACTGGTTGAGATGTTGTCAAAAGGAGAAAAGAGCAATCTCCGGATGATTGAAACTGCAATTAACGATAGAAATTATTCATCCTATAATTTTAAATTAATAGGCGAATTAACAAGCACTTTAACTGACGAACAACACAAAGCAAACATTCGCAAAGGGATTGAGCATTGCTTAAGAGGAGACGTGTTTCAGATAGTTTTATCCCGCCGCTTTGTGCAACCTTTTGAGGGAGATGATTTTAAAGTCTACCGAGCATTGCGAAGCATCAATCCTTCCCCTTATTTGTTCTACATGGATTTTGGAGGATACAGAATTTTTGGCTCATCTCCGGAGACGCATTTCCGCATAGACGGAGAAAGAGCTTATATAGATCCCATTGCCGGAACATGCAAACGTTCAGGCAATTTCAAAACAGACAAAGAGCTTGCAGAGCAGCTGTTGAAAGACCCAAAAGAGAATGCAGAACACACCATGCTGGTAGATTTGGCTCGCAATGATTTATCCAGAAACTGCAATAATGTAAAAGTTGTTTTCTACAAGGAGCTTCAGTATTATAGTCATGTCATACATCTTGTATCAAGAGTTGGCGGCACTTTAAGAGGAGACACTAATCATATCAAAGCCTTTATTGACACATTCCCAGCCGGGACTTTGAGCGGAGCCCCAAAAGTGCGTGCAATGCAGTTAATCAGCCAGATAGAGCCGCACAACAGAGGGGCTTACGGTGGATGCATCGGGTTTATAGGTCTTAACGGAGAGCTGAATCAGGCAATAACCATAAGAACTTTTGTCAGCCGTAATAATGA
>JAQWEK010000140.1 GCA_028704975.1 Bacteroidales bacterium
ACTCATTTATGGTCTTCAATAATACTAAAGTTGTTCCGGCCAGACTCTATTTCCGCAAGATCACCGGTGCTGTCATTGAGATTCTTTGCCTCAATCCTACTGCTCCCAAGGACTATGTGATGTCCTTTGCCAGCGTAGGCAGCTGTGAATGGAATGTGGTCCTGGGAAATGCAAAACGCTGGAAAGAGGGTGATATTCGGTTTATAGCAGATAATACCGGCAGCGCATCCATTGCAGATAGCGCCAGTAATGCGGATGACAATATATATAGGTATGCCAAAACGGTTAATTTGAGGGCGGAGCTTATAAAGAAGGGCGATGAAAAAGGGTCAATTGTGCGGTTCAAATGGGATACAAATGCCACATTTTCAGAGGTTTTAGATATTTGCGGACAAGTGCCAATTCCGCCTTATCTAAACAGGAAGACGGAGGCAATAGACAAAACACGCTACCAGACAATCTATGCCAAGATTGAGGGTTCTGTTGCCGCTCCTACCGCAGGTCTCCACTTTACGGAGAGAGTTCTTAAATCACTTGATAATAAAGGTATTAAAAGAGACAATGTATGTTTGCATGTTGGTGCAGGGACGTTTATCCCGGTAAAGAGCGAGTTTATAGCTGACCACCACATGCACACAGAGCCATTTTCTGTATCCCGACAGTTTCTTGCGGATCTTGCGGCCCTGCGTCCGGGGGAGAAGGTAATATCTGTCGGGACAACAACTACGAGAACCCTTGAATCTTTATATTTTATAGGTGTTCAGTGCATTGAAGCCGGTATTTCTTTAAAGTATATTAGATCCTTAAAAGGTTTTTCTCCGGAAATTGTGGGACAGTGGACTCCTTATGACAAGGAGTATAGTTATACTCTTAAGGAAGCTATTGAGGCTATTATCAGATATTTAGACGACAATAACCTGCAACGGTTGGTTGCCGGCACATCTATTATTATAGTGCCTGGATATAAATTTCATGTAATTGACATACAGATTACAAACTTCCACCAGCCGCAAAGCACCCTTTTGCTTCTTATTGCGGCAATTGTTGGAGACGGATGGAAATATGCTTACCAACATGCGCTGGAGAACGGCTACCGATTCTTGAGCTACGGTGATAGTTGCTTGTTATTCAGAGAATAATCATTGTTCATGATCTAAAAATCAAATTAGAGAGCGATTGGAATTTAATTTATTACCTTTGCCGCGCAAAACAAAACGGCGTTCCGTTCATTGGCGGAATTTCTTATTGAAATGGATTTAAGCAAGTTTGACGACATTAGGCCATACTTTGATTCTGAGGTTCACCCTGCGGTGGAGAGAATTGCGGCCAGTCCTTTTATAAAAGATATTGCAGCATTTCTTAAAATTACTGATAAGGAAGAACTTAGAAAGATTCTCCTTTCATGTAATTCTGTGGATGATTTCCAGGATAGAATAATGGCGAGTGTTGTTTCCCTTATCCTCAAGAATACTGCGGACAAGGTGGTTTTCAACGGATTGCATTATTTTGACGCAAACCGCACGCATGTTATTATAACAAATCATCGCGATATTGTGCTGGATTCCGCAATAATTCAACTGATTTTACATAATAATAAAATCAAGACCACTGAGATGGCAGTTGGGGACAATCTGATTTCATCCCAGTTTATTGAAGATATCGCCAGGTCAAATAAGATGATTAAAGTGATCAGAACTACTTCTCCTAGAGAGGTTTACGCTACATCAAAGATTCTTTCCGAATACATTAGATATAAGGTGGCGGGGCAACGGAGTTCTATATGGATTGCACAGCGCAACGGACGTACAAAGGACGGAGTGGATTTGACCGAGCAGGGGCTGCTTAAAATGCTGGATATGAGCGGTAGCGGAGATTTTGTAAAAGATATGGAAGTGCTTGATATACTGCCTGTTGCAATTTCTTATGAATATGAGCCTTGTGATGCGTTTAAAACTCATGAGCTTTATGTCTCTCGCAGACAGAAATATATTAAGGGAGAGGATGAAGATTATAATAGTATCCTAACCGGGCTTACTCAGTGGAAAGGAAACATTCACCTTGAATTCACAGAGCCGGTTCTTCCAAAAGAGGTAGAATATTGCGCTCAATTCACTAAGAATGAGCGCTTCCAGGAGCTCGCAAAAATCATAGATAAGCAGATTCACCACTCTTACAAGCTGTGGCCCAATAATTACATTTCTGCAGACTTGCTTGCTGAGGAGACGGTTAGTTCATCGACGGTTCCTTCAGCATCAGGCGGCTCAATAAAAGGTAAATACTCTGCTCATTACACTTCAGAGCAAAAGTCTCATTTTGAAGAATATGCAGCAAAACAACTTAGCACGCTGGACGGTGACGCCGCGGAGCTGCGTGAAATTTTCCTTGGCATTTACGCTAATCCGGTAATATCTCAGGAACAATAAAAAAAGCCGCTTGAAAGCGGCTTTTTTTATTGACACACGGGTTGTTACTTGCTATAATCGTAAAATCCTTTGCCTGTTTTTCTACCAAGAAGTCCTGCACGTACCATCTTTTTTAGAAGAGGATGTGGACGATACTTGCTGTCTCCGTATTCATTGTAAAGAACCTCCATGATTGCAAGGCAAACATCCAAGCCAATCAAATCCCCTAACTCAAGAGGCCCCATCGGATGGTTAGCTCCAAGCTTCATCGCCGCATCAATTTCATCACGTGTTGCAACGCCGTCTGCAAGAATGCCAACTCCCTCATTTACAAGAGGAATAAGGATTCTGTTAACAACAAATCCAGGGGCTTCATTAACGCTTACTGGAGTCTTGCCAACTGCCTTTGCAATCTCAACTGCCTTGTCATGAACTTCCTTAGAAGTTAACTGGCCGCTGATAACCTCAACTAGTTTCATAAGTGGAACCGGGTTGAAGAAGTGCATTCCGACAACATTCTGAGGACGAGTTGTAAATGATGCAATTTCCGTGATTGATAAAGAGGAAGTATTTGTAGCAAGAATTGCTTCCGGTTTGCAAACCTTATCAAGTGTCTGCCAAATCTCTTTCTTTGTTGCCATATCCTCTGCAACTACCTCAATTACAAGATCTGCGTCCTTAAGATCCTCATACTTCATAGTATCGACAATCTTAGAAAGAATGCTGTCCTTTACGGCAGCTTCCATTTTCCCTTTTTCTACGCTTCTTGTAAGGAATTTTTCAATGGCTTTATGAGCCTTGCACAGTGAGGCTTCACTGCGCCCTTTTAGTAAAACGTCATGGCCGGCTGTGGCAAATGCTTGAGCAATACCAT
>JAQWEK010000141.1 GCA_028704975.1 Bacteroidales bacterium
TTTGATGATGGCTGCGGACCTTAACGCCCGCGGCCATCTTTATTTTTAATATTAAAATGTGTATGGGCACACTAAACGGAAAAATTATGGCACAAGAAATAGAACGTAAATTTTTGGTTGCAGGTGACTTTAAAAAAGAAGTTACAAAGGCAACGCGTATAACACAGGGTTATCTTAGCTCTGTCCCTGAAAGGACTGTAAGAGTGAGAGTTAAAGGTGACAAAGGATATATCACAATCAAGGGCATTGGCAACGCTTCTGGCGCTGACCGCTTTGAGTGGGAGAAAGAAATTCCGGTCGCTGAAGTAAAGGATTTGCTAAAAATCTGCGAGGCGGGTGTTATTGATAAGACTCGTTATTTGGTTCCGGCAGGCAACGGCCGCACTTGGGAAGTTGATGAGTTTTACGGTGATAATGACGGACTTACCGTAGCCGAGATAGAGCTTGGTTCTGAGGATGAAAAATTTGAAAAACCATCTTGGATCGGACAGGAGGTAACGGGAGACGTAAAATATTACAACTCTATGTTGATGAAGAATCCTTATAAAAACTGGAAGTAACATGTTGTACAATATATGAGGTGCTGCAGCAATATGCAGTGCCTTCAACTGTTGTAATTTTATCTAATTTATATGCGGAAAAGAAGTTGTATTACAATTGTATTTATTGCATCATTGCTATTAGTTGCGCCAGGGTGTACAAAACATGGTCCTGATGTTCCTGATCCTATAATAGATCATGTAACATATTCGGAAATTTCCACATCAGGATTAAGCGGATTATCAGGGCTTTGCATGCCTTCCGACAGTTCATTTCTGTATGCCGTGTGCGACGGCGGGCTACTTTACAAATTAAATTTTGACGGCAGCACTATTTCTAAAATTTATGAGGGGAGCAATGATTTAGAGGCCGTTACGGTAAATCCTTCTACCGGAGATGTTTATCTTGCCGATGAGGGGACCATGACCGTATGGCATCTTAACGGCGGACTGCTGGAAAAAGTAGTAACTATAACAGTACCGGATGCTGTCGCAAACAAAGGATTGGAGGGGCTGACATACGGCAATGGAAATTTGTACATTGCCAACCAAGAATCTCCTACAAAAATATTTGTATATAACATTGTATCCAAGACGGTTACCAAAGATTATACAATTACATTTGCGGGCTATCTTTCTGATTTATGCTATGATCAAAAAGACGGTACAATTTGGATTATGGACAGCAAGAAGCAGAACATTTATCATTGTGATGCAAACTTTAATCTTTTGAAAACATGTCCTGTTCCTTTTGTCACAAAAGGTGAAGCGTTGGCTGTTGATTACAAAAATAAATGTTATTGGGTTGGTTCAGATGCAAATTCGCATATTTGGAGTATTCCTTTTGCGTATTTTAATTGAGAATAATATACTTGTCGGTTAATAAATAATAATAAGAGTATTATGGCGGAGAATACACATGCCCAAGTAGTTGCAGCAGGACAGGCGCAAGCAATTGCAGCAGAGCATCAGGCGGCGTTCAATGTGCTGGACATGAACAACTACAAAGTTGAGAAACTGCCCAAATTGCAGAAATCCGGCTTTGAAAAATGGATGGCTATTTTAGGCGGACCAATTGCCGCGGTTGTTTTCATTTATATCTATTGGTTTGCACAAATTCCGTTTTTGGACCATTTGAATTTTGCCGGCCTTAAAGATGCCGCACTGGCAAGGTATGATGTTCTTGGAACTGCAAAATTTCTCCGCGCAAATTATGCAATGCTTGCAATTTTTTCCGCAGCCATAATTCTCTGGATCACAGAGCCTATCCCCAATTATCTTACTTCACTCCTTGTGATTTTGGGCATAGTGCTTACCCACGTTACCACGGATAAAGTTGCATACGCTCAGCTGGGACATCCTGTTATGTGGCTGAATATCTTATCATTTGTGCTGGCAAGCATGCTTGTTAAGACGCAGGTGGCAAAACGACTTGCACTTTGGCTTGTTGTAAAATTTGGAAAAAGCACAACAATGCTTGTTGTCTGTTTTCTTGTATTAAACCTAATACTTTCTACAATCATCACTGCCACAACGGCTAAGGCGGCTATCCTTCTTCCTGTGTTTATGGTAATTTGCGCAATTTATGGAGATACGGGAGGAGATAAGCGGACAAATTTTGGCCGCAATATGGTGCTGCAGAATTTATTTCAGAACAATGTCAGCGCCTCCGGATTTCTTACCGGCTCCGGAGCAAACCTTCTTGCCGCCTCTTTGATTGCCGGCGCAATGGGAATGGATATGTTCAGTTATACGGAGTGGTTTACCGCGGGATTTCCCTTGGCAATTATTCTGTTAATTCTTGGTCTTCTGATAGGTACAAAGATTATCTTTCCTCTTAAGCCGGAAGACGGGAAGCCTAAAATTCCGGGCGGCATGGATTATCTGAAAGCCCAGTTGGATGCAATGGGCAAAATGAGTTTTCAAGAGTACAAAGCCATCGGGATATTTGCAATTGTTATTTTTTTGTGGACTACCGGTAAACAGACACATATAAGCGAAACAGCTGTTGCTTTCATTGGCGCTTTGGTTGCTCTGATGCCGGGAATTGGAATTGTAAAATGGAATGAGGTTGATATCCCGTGGCACCTGATGCTATTCTCCGCCGGCGCATATACTTTGGGTGCCGGACTAGATGCAACGGGACTGCCTGTCACAGTTGTGGACGCCTCATTTGATGCAATGGGAATTACGACGCATACGCCATTCTGGGCTATCTATATGATAATGACCGGGATAATGCTGTTCAGCGCTTTGATATTTGAATCAAAGACAATGAGAGCTCTTATTTTTATCCCGATAGCTATTGGCGTGGCTCAAAAATTCGGGTATCCTATCATGAGCCTTGCATTCCCCGTAGCGCTGCTGATAGAGCATGTATATGTGCTGCCGTTCAACTCAAAGCCAGCCGCATTGCTTTATACTACAAACCATTACAGCTGGGGAGACACTTTCAAATTTGGCATGACCATGATGATAGTCTCATGGATTATGATTATGGTTTGGGGAGATACCATGCTCCGCTGGCTCGGCTACACTAACGGTGTGTTCTTTTAGGATTTTTTAGTTCTAGGATTTTTGGCTCTTTTTTTTAGTGGCCGAGGTGGTGTGGACTTAAATTATTAATTTATAGGTAATTGCGCAGATATGGGGTCTGAATTTAAGCACCCCTGTTTATGTAACACGCTGTATGTTAGTAACATATTATATCACCACCTGGAAC
>JAQWEK010000142.1 GCA_028704975.1 Bacteroidales bacterium
ACTACCGGCTGTCGGGAGCTTCAAATGCCCTATTCTTATTAACTGATCCTCTACCTGCTGCTGCTTGAATTCCAGCTGTTTATCATAGGGAAGTGCCTGCCAGGTGCAGCCGCCGCAAATTCCGTAGTGCGGACAGAAGGGTTCCACGCGCATTGGAGACGGTTTAATCATTTTTACAACAAAGCCCTGCATGAAAGATTTTCTCTTACGCGTAAGTTGCACATCCACAATGTCTCCGGGAATACACTTTGGTACAAAAAGTACTTTACCGTCCACGTGCGCAAGCGCATTTCCCTCTGCGGCAACAGCCTCCATTGTGACATTTGGGATGATTATTTGTTCATTATTCCTTTTTCTGCTCATATATGTTTGCAAATTTAGTAAAATAATTACTTGGGGACTGTGTCATATTGATAACAAGATAAATATGGAATAATCATCAAGTGGATTGTTTTCACGTATATTTGCGCGCGCAAAATGATTTTTAAATCAAACATGCATAACTTCCTGCTGCCGCAGGTTCATTGTGACAAGTTCAACATTTTTGTGCTTGTCGCAGTTGCCTTCTTTGCATTTTTTGTAAACAACAATTCAATCCAGCCGGATATCATGGAGTGCCGCAACATTGTGACAGCCAGGGAAATGGTGTATGACGGGCATTGGATTAAGACCACGCTTAACGGAGAACCCCGCTTTGAGAAACCACCGCTTCCCACATGGCTGGCAGCTGTGGCAGAGATAGTTGCGCCGGACAGCGTGTCAGCTCAAAGGATGATGTCCGGACTTGCCGCAACAATGATGGTAATATTTTTCTATTTATTGTGGGCGGATTACACTCGCGACAGAAAGCTTGCATTTGTCTCATCTTTAGTGTTTTTAACGTGTTATAGCGTGATTCTTATGGGGAGGACGGCCACATGGGATATTTATTGTCATGCCTTTACAATGGGTGGTATTTATTTCCTTCATAAAGGAATTTTCCATACAAAAAATATTGATAATGAGAATATTGCATCAGCAGATGATTCTTATAATGATTCCGTTAAACACTTATATAGCAGTTTGCTTTTTGCGGGAATCTTCTTCGGGCTCTCTTTCCTGAGCAAAGGCCCTACATCCTATTACGGTCTGCTTCTGCCGTTTATAGGCGCCGTGCTTCTTGTGAATTACAAGCTGAAACGCAGCGGTTCTGAGGATAAAATTAAAGTTACAGGCGGAGTTATTGACGTTCAAATTCAAACGGTTGAATCAAAGAAAATTAAAACATGGCCGGCAATACTTATGATGATACTTGTATGTATTATAGTTGGAGGTAGCTGGTATTTCTATCTGTACATATTTGACAAACAGGATCTTTTGAGTGTTGCGGGTAAAGAGACAAGTGCTTGGACAAGCTACCATATAAGACCATGGTGGTACTATTATAAGTTCACTTTTGAGACTGGCATTTGGGGAGTATTGCTTATGTGCGCGCTTTTTTTCACTTATTGGAAACACAGAGCAAAAGATCTATCAATGAGTAATTTGTCTCAATTTAGCCAGGATAAAATTAATGCCGCCAACATTGAGATATCAGACCACTGTGATAAAAAATCATCAGGAAATTTTGATTATAAGGAGTTTAGCAAAAAGTACTTAATGCCTCTTTTGTGGATGGTAATCAGTCTTGTACTTCTTTCTGCAATGCCGGAGAAGAAAAAGCGTTATCTGTTGCCGTTGCTTATACCAGCCTCATACCTAATTGGTTATATTTTTATGTACTGGCAGACATGTGTAAAGAATGGCTTGTGGAGAGTGAAGGACAGTGTTATTGGTCGCGACGGTAAGATATTTAGTAACAGTAAATTATCCTGGAGGAACGGAAAACTACTTTTTAATTTAAATACATGGGTTATTGCAGTAGTTGTATCTGTAATTCCAATCGCCTGCTACATACTTCTTTACGGCAAAGGGACAATATCCGGCAGCCTTATGGCAAAAATAGCTATCGGGATATATATAATTTTTGCCTTTATGGTCCGCTGCATTAGACGGCAGCAACCGCTTAGATTTCTTTACTTTACAGTGATTCTGATGGTATTTGCGGAGATAACCGTTCTGCCTTATATAGGGCAGGTGGTTGGCTATCAGACAAATATAACAATGACCTCTTTGCGCACGATTCCGGAAATGAGGGACATCCCCCTATATTACAACGCAGACACTCTTGCCCCGCGCGTGGAGGTAATTTATGATCTTCACCGTCCCGTAAGACCGCTCAATCTGCAAGATTCTTCTGCAGTCCGCGCAGCCGCTCCATGTGCCGTTCTTACTCACAAAGACTTCTGCAAAGAGGCATCCGTTGCTTCTATTAACGCCGTTGACACCTCCCGAGTTGGTATATTTGATAACAATCGCTGGCTCAAATCTAACCGCAACTACCGTCCGGAATTTGTGTACGTTGTTACTCTATTAAAATAACGCCGACATATTGGATATATCGGTATTATTTTGTATGGGAAAAATTGTATATTCGCATTGGAGGAAACAACAACATGAAAAAATTTAAGGGTACATCAATTTTATTGCTTGCACTCTTGTTGAGTGCGGGCAATGTTAGCAATTTGTTTGCGCAAGGTTATATCCAGGTTACCGGCCGCGTCTTGGATAACAATACCGCAAAGCCATTGCATTATGCTTCAATTTCTCTTTTAAATTCAACTGTTTCCAATGTCACTAATGCTGACGGAGTTTTTGTTGTAAAAATCCCGACAGCTAAATTTAATGCATTGGATTCTGTCCAGGTTAGTTATTTAGGTTATAGTACCGTACGTATTTGTGTTTCTGATTTTCCGCAAGGCAAAGTAAAAACCATAAGGATGGTTGAGTCATTTGTCAAGCTTTCATCTATTTACATTCATCCTAATGATCCGCTCAGTTTGTTTAATCTTGTTTTTTCACAGTCAAACATTAAGAAAAATTATTCAAATGAACCGCGCGGCATGTTGGGATTCTATCGTGAACTTGTAAAAAAAGGAAGCAAGTATGCATCTATGAATGAGGCAGTTCTGGATATTAAAAAAGCTTCTTATACGAATAGTTTTGCCTCTGATAATGCAGCTATTTACAAGGGTAGGGGTAATGAAAATTCCAATGTAAATGATACAATCATTATGAAATTGCAGGGGGGGCCGCTTTCTGCAATGTACACAGACATAATTAAGTACCCGTTTATTGGGACTGATG
>JAQWEK010000032.1 GCA_028704975.1 Bacteroidales bacterium
GGCATCAACGATTGTGTAAACATTATGATGAAACTTGTGCATGAACTTGTAAAAATCAGAGTTAGACCATATTACATTTATCAGTGCGATTTGTCCATGGGTCTTGAACACTTCAGAACTCCTGTGAGCAAAGGCATTGAGATAATGGAGGGTCTTAGAGGACACACAAGCGGATTTGCCGTTCCTACTTTTGTAATTGACGCTCCCGGCGGAGGAGGCAAAACTCCAATCATGCCTAACTACATTATTTCTATGGCTCCCGGAAAGGTTGTTCTTAGAAATTATGAGGGCGTTATTACAACCTATACAGAACCGACAGACTACAAAGACGAGAAGTGCAATTGCAAGTATTGCAAAGAGAAGCACGAGTGCGAGGGCGTGGTAGGTCTTCTGGAAGGCAAAGGTATGTCTATTGAACCAGCTCATCTAGAGAGAGTTGAGAGGGCAAAGAGACGTGGGGCAGTGAAAAAGTAATTATACCGCATTATGTCTTTCATTGGTGAAATAATAAAGTACAGGAGCCTCTCTATTGTGGGTCTTGAGAAGAATACCGGGAAGACAGAATGTTTGAATTTTATCCTTAATAGGTTGCCGTCACAATGTAAGGTGGCGGTAACCTCAATTGGGATAGACGGGGAGAGCAAGGATCAGGTGACCGGAACGGCCAAGCCTGAGATAGCATTGAGAGAGGGGATGTATTTCTCTACTGCAGAGGTGTTTTACAGGTCACGACGGTTATTGAGTGAATTGGTAGAGATTACAAATGAGAGAAGTTCATTGGGAAGAATTGTTACCGCAAAAGTGTTGATAGGGGGGAAGATTTTGCTTAGCGGCCCTTCATCTGCAGCGTCTCTAAGACGCTGGGTTGCAGGAGTTAATAAGCTTAACGTAAATCTTGCAATAATAGATGGCGCGTTATCCAGGTTAAGCAGCGCATCTCCGGCTGTGAGCGAGAGTTTGGTTTTAACAACGGGAGCTGCCTACTCTGTTAATATGGATAGACTTGTGCGGAAGACAAAATTCATTGTGGAACTTGTTGGAATAGAGATGGCGGAAGAGTCTCTTAGAGAGATTTTTATGGACATTGAAAAAGGTGTGTGGGGATTAAGCCGTCAGGGTAAGTTGATAGATTTTAAAGTTGCATCATCACTTACTATTGACAAAATACAGGATAGTTTGACAAGAGATTGCAAAGCTGTATTTGTTGCAGGGGCGCTGACGGACAGGTTTCTGAATATGATTTCAGATTCCAGAGAAGTAAAAGAAATTGTACTGCTGGTCAGGGATTTTACAAAGATTTTTGTAACGGAAGAGGCCTACAGATTGTTCATTAAAAGAGGGGGAAGGATAAAGGTCCTTCAAAAGAGCAGGCTGATTGCCGTATGTGTAAATCCTACTTCTCCGCGCGGAATAGTGCTTGATTCCGATATGTTGTGCGAGAAGTTGCATGAGGCAGTAAAAGTGCCTGTATATGACATAGTTAAAAATAAAGATAAAGTATAATATATTGGAGAACTGAGTGGAGATTAATAAGTTTTTGAGATGCTTTTTAAGAGTTTTTTAGATAGTCCTTGCGGGTTCAGATTCATGTTTGATTCTCTGCAGTTGCAAAGCAGCTGCGGCAGAACCAGATTGCTTGAGACTGAGCTGATGACCGATGCGGCCAAAATTAAGGACTGTTATGAGAAACTCCATAATGCTTACGATTCTGTTTACGGAGAGGGCAAAAATTCTTTAACTAAACTGGATACGCTGGATCACAGGCTGATGTGCCTGCGTGATATTACCGGAACATTGTCTAGGCTTAATAAAGATGTTGTGCTTGATGATATAGATTTATTTGAAATAAAATATCTGGGCTTGTTGTGTTCATCTGTGACTGATATGGTTAATGACCTTGGTCTCAAAGATGTACAGCTGCCAAATTTGGAGAGTGTTATTTCTATTCTGGATCCGGACGGAATGAAGATAGAGAGTTTCTATGTGTATGACTCTTATTCTAAGGATCTTGGAAGAATCAGAACTGAACTTAAAAAACTTCAGGCGGCTGAATCTGCGGGTAAGAATGACGGTGCCACCGATGATAGAATTGTGGATTTGGTTGATAAAGAGCAGCTTTTGGAGAGCAAAATAAGAGAAGAACTGTCGGGAAAATTAAAAAGGCACTCAAAAGATTTATATGCTGCAATAGACGGGATGGCGGCGCTGGATATACTTCTTGCAAAGGCACAGCAGATTAAAAAAATGAAGATGTGTTTCCCTCAGATTTCCTCTGACGGACGCACGGTTTACAAGGGAATGTTCCATCCGCAGATTGTGGATATTTATGATAAAGAGAATATTACGGCTTTGTCTGCAACAGAGAAGAAGAAGTTTGTACCGGTTGATATAGATTTTGAATTGGAACCCGTAACTATCATTGGGGCAAACATGGGCGGTAAAACGGTGGTGCTTAAAATGACCGCGCTTAATCAGCTGCTTTTTCAATTTGGTTTTGGGGTTGCGGCCGGGAGTGCGGTAATTGATATTAAGGATAATGTGATGGTCTGCATTGGAGATGAGCAGAATGAGTTGAGCGGGCTCTCTTCTTTTGCAGGTGAAATAAAGGCTGTTAATCAGGTGCTTAGGAGCGCGGATGCGGGAGAGAAAATTTTGGCGCTGATTGATGAGCCGGCCAGAACTACAAATCCTATTGAGGGAACAGCGCTTGTGACCGCACTGCTTAATGTGTTAAAAGGCAAGAAGTTATCTGTGCTGCTTACAACTCATTATAACATTGCGGGAGATTTTTTCCGCAGACTGAGGGTGAACGGACTTAAGCAGGGGAGGATGGATTACAGATTGCAGGAGACTCACAGTGGGGATATTCCGCATGAGGCAATCAACATTGCGGAGAGCTTAAATATTAATCCTCAATGGATTGCAGAGGCTAAAAAAGAACTTGAAAGGCAGAAAAAAAAATAGCTGTCGCGATTTAGAAATTAAAATAGTTAATAATTATACAATAATTAATAAATAATACTTCACACTAAAAGTAATTTAAAATGCAGAGTAAATTAGGTTTAGACTTTAATAAGGTTGCAAGGGCAAAGGGGCTGGCAAAAGACATAGCTACCGATGTGCAATCTTTTGTGGAGCACTATACAACTGTGGCAACAGAGAGAACCATCTGCCGTGCGCTTGGAATTGACGGCGTGGATGAGAATATGGTGCCGATTCCAAACAGAGTTGTAGATGAGCTCAAAGACAAGGGGGTGCTCGGACAAGGCGCTTTGTTCTATATTGCCAACGCAATGATTAGCACAGGGTTGCAGCCACAGCAAATTGCGGAAAAAATTGCAAAGGGAACTCTTGATATAACTAAAGAGGCAAAGGTTACGGACTGGAATGTTTTGATGAAAACTATTCAGCCTGTGATAGATGAAACAATTAAAAAAATCAGAGACCGCAGACTGAGAAGAGAGGAATATATTAAGGAGTACGGGGAAGATACCAACAGACCTTACATATATATCATTGTCGCGACAGGTAATATCTACGAGGATTGCATTCAGGCTCAGGCCGGTGCAAGACAGGGGGCGGATGTCATTGCTGTTATAAGAACAACCGGACAAAGCCTTCTTGACTATGTTCCTTATGGAGCAACAACTGAGGGATTCGGCGGAACGTTTGCAACACAGGAAAATTTCCGAATTATGAGAAAGGCTCTTGATGAAGTTGGTGAGGAACTGCATCACTATGTTCGTTTGTGTAACTACTGTTCAGGTCTTTGCATGCCGGAGATTGCAATTATGGGAGCCCTTGAGGGATTGGATGTTATGCTGAACGATGCCCTTTACGGAATTTTGTTCAGAGACATTAACATGCAGAGAACTTTGGTTGACCAATATTTCTCCAGAATCATCAACGGATTTGCCGGTGTCATAATAAATACCGGTGAAGATAATTACCTGACAACCGCGGATGCAGTTGAGGCCGCCCACACTGTTCTTGCTTCTGACCTTATTAACGAGCAGCTTGCTTTGTTCTCCGGCCTTCCGGAGAAGCAGATGGGACTTGGACATGCGTTTGAGATGGACCCCATGCTTAAGAACGGATTCCTTCTGGAACTTGCTCAAGCTCAGATGACAAGAGAAATATTCCCGGACGCTACGCTCAAGTATATGCCTCCTACAAAATTTATGACCGGTAATATTTTCCGCGGTCATATTCAGGATGCGTTATTTAATGTTGTCGGAATATGGACGCACCAGGGCATTCAGCTTTTGGGTATGCCGACAGAGGCAATACATACTCCGTTTATGTCAGACAGGTTTTTATCAATAGAGAATGCAAGATATATCTTCAACAATATGCATGACATTGGAGAGGAGGTTGAATTTAAGCAGGACGGCATTATTCGTAACCGCGCTAAAGAGGTCTTGGACAAGGCAATAGCACTGCTTAGCCAGATGAAAGAGAAAGGCTTGTTTAACTCTTTGGAAGAGGGAATTTTTGCAGATGTGAAGAGACCTAAGAACGGAGGAAAGGGACTTGCCGGGGTTGCCGAGAAAGGGGCACACTATAGAAATCCATTTATTGACTTAATGAAAGGGAGGAAATAAAGATGAGTGAAGGTTTGTATTCAATGGAGGCCAAGAATTTTGATAAAACACTTGACCTTAAGAAAGTAAAGCCTTATGGCGATACAATGAATGACGGCAAGGTGCAGTTAAGTTTTACGCTGCCAGTACCCGCTGGAGCAGAGGCTGTTGAAGCCGCAAAGCAACTTATTAAGAAGATGGGGTTTGAGAATCCTTTGGTTGTATTTTCGCAGGAACTTACACCCGGATTTACATTCTTTAATTGCTACGGCAATCTTACTTACACTGTAAATTATTCTGACATTAACGTTCCAAAAGTTGACTCAAAAGTTATGAGCATGGACGATACTGATACTTACATTCAGGAGAATGTTGGGCGTCCTCTTGTTGTAGTTGGAGCGAGTACCGGAACGGATGCGCATACCGTTGGTATTGATGCAATTATGAATATGAAAGGTTATGCCGGACATTATGGTCTGGAGAGATATAAAATGTTTGAGGCTCACAATCTTGGAAGCCAGGTTCCTAATGAGGAATTTCTTGCAAGGGCCATAGAGATGCACGCGGATGCTCTGCTGGTTTCTCAGACTGTAACTCAAAAGGATGTTCATATCAAGAACCTGACAAATCTTATTGAACTTATGGAGGCTGAAGGACTTAGAGACAAAATGATAGTTGTTTGCGGAGGCCCGAGAGTTAGCCATGAGCTTGCAAAAGAGCTAGGATATGATGCAGGATTTGGAATGAACACTTATGCGGATGATGTTGGCTCTTACGTTGCCGAAGAGTATGTAAAGAGACATCCTAAAAAATAAATTGTCAAGATATAATACTGAATAATAAGATTATACGGAACAAAATAATTAACAATAATTAATTTTAATTAATCATGATGGATAAAAATCAAATTAGAGAGTTCATAGCCAAAAGGGCTGCTCTTGAAGTTAAAGACGGAGACGTCGTTAATTTAGGTATTGGTTTACCTACGCTTATCCCAAGCTTTTTGCCTGAGGGTGTAAAGTGTACTATTCAGTCAGAGAACGGTGTTCTTGGAATGGCTGCAGATCCCGGTCAGGGAAAGAGAGATTCTCACTGGATTGATGCAGGCGGCGGATATATTTCTTATGAGGCGGGTGCAGCATCTTTTGATTCTGCAACTAGTTTTGGAATGGTCAGAGGAGGACATGTAAATGTCACATTTTTAGGTGCTCTGGAAGTTGATGAAAAGGGTGACCTTGCAAATTGGATTATCCCCGGAAAGAGAGCTCCCGGAATGGGCGGCGCAATGGACCTTCTTGTTGGTGCTAACAAAGTTATACTTACAATGGAGCATACTGCAAAAGGCAATCCTAAAATTCTTAAGAAATGCCGTCTGCCGTTAACAGCTGCAGGTCAGGTAAATATGATTATCACGGAGATGGGCGTAATGAACATCACAAAGGATGGTATCGTTCTTTCTGAGATTAACCCCGAGTTTACCCCTGAGCAGGTTCAGGCTGCCACTGAGGCTAACCTTATCGTTGCAAAGGATTTAAAGAAGATTCAATTTTAATTTAATAATGTACTATGGATTTTGAATTGACCAAACCCCAAAAACTATTTCAGCAGATGATCCGCGAGTTTGCGGAGAAAGAGGTAAAACCTCTTGCTGCTGAGGTAGATGAGGAGGAGAAGTTTCCGGTAGAGAACATCCAAAAGATGGCAAAGCTTGGAATCTTTGGAATCCCTACCCCTAAAGAATACGGCGGCGCCGGTGGTGACCACGTTATGTATACCATTGCAGTTGAGGAACTTTCAAGAGTTTGCGCAACTACTGGCGTTGTTGTTTCTGCACATACTTCTCTTTGCGAGGATGCAATTCTTGACAATGGAACAGAAGAGCAGAAGAAAAAATATCTTCCAAAACTTGCAAGCGGTGAATGGCTTGGAGCTTTTGGTTTAACTGAGCCTAATGCCGGAACCGATGCTTCAGCGCAGCAGACAATGGCTGTAGAAGATGGTGATTATTACGTACTTAACGGTACAAAAATTTTCATAACCAATGCGGGCTATGCGCATGTTTATGTAATTGCCACAATGACGGATAAGTCAAAAGGCAATCACGGAATAACTACTTTTATTGTAGAAGAGGGAACTCCCGGATTCTCAATCGGAAAGAAAGAGCAAAAAATGGGTATCAGAGGAAGCGCTACATGCGAGCTGATATTTGAAAACTGCAGAATTCCAAAGGAGAATATGCTTGGCAAACTTGGAGGCGGCTTTGCAATTGCGATGAAGACTTTGGACGGAGGCAGAATCGGTATTGCGGCTCAGGCTCTTGGTATTGCCCAAGGTGCTATGGATGAGACTGTTAAGTATTGCATGGAAAGAAGACAATTCGGTCGTACTCTTTCTCAGTTCCAAAATACTCAATTCCAGTTGGCCGATCTTCAGACAAGAATAGAAGCTTCCAGATTTTTAGTAAGAAGCGCTGCCTGGAAAAAGGACAAGGGAATGAAATTCTCAACTGATGCAGCAATGGCAAAACTATTTGCCGCTGAGACTGCTATGGATACAACAACAAAGGCTGTACAGTTCCACGGCGGATATGGCTATACTAGAGAATATCCTGTCGAGAGAATGATGAGAGATGCCAAGATTACAGAAATATATGAGGGCACATCAGAAGTACAGAGAATGGTAATTGCAGCTCAGCTGTTCAAAAAATAAGGAGAAGTTATGAATATAGTAGTTTGTATTAAACAAGTTCCGGATACCACAGTTGTAAAGATTGATCCGGTTAAGCATACTCTTATCCGCGAGGGTGTTCCATCAATTATGAACCCTGATGATAAGGGAGGACTTGAGCTTGCACTTCAGCTAAAGGAGCAGTGTGGTGCAAATGTAACTGTTATCACGATGGGTCCTCCTCAGGCAGATGCAATTTTAAGAGAGGCTTTTGCCATGGGGGCCGATAAGGCTATCTTATTGACAGACAGAGCATTTGCTGGCGCAGACACTTTGGCTACATCACGCGCTCTTGCCGGAGCTCTTAAAGTTTTGGATTATGATCTTGTTATTACCGGACGCCAGGCTATTGATGGAGATACTGCGCAAGTAGGTCCTGAAATGGCTGAACATCTTGAACTTCCACAGGTTTCTTACGTAATCGGACTTGAGAAGAAAGGTGAAAACAAGTACGTTGTAAAGAAAGAGACGGAAGAGGGTTATGAACTTTTGGAAGTTGAAGGTCCTGTTCTGTTAACTGTTCTTGCGACTGCTTATAAAGCAAGGTATATGACAGTAGGCGGAATTATTGACGCTTACAATAAAGAGGTTGAGATTTGGCCTGCAAGCAAGATAAAGGTAGATCCTGCAGATTTAGGTCTAAATGGCTCTCCTACAAAGGTTAAGAAAGCATATCCAAAAGATACCAAGGCTGCCGGACAAGTTTATGAGGTTGACACTGAACAAGCTGTTGATGTTATCATCAATAAGATGAAAGAAAAATTTATTATTTAATTGCCTAATACTAAAAGAAATGAACATAGCAGAATATAAAGACGTTTACGTTTTCGTTGAGCAAAGGGAGGGGGAAATCCAGTCCGTTGCTTTAGAGCTTTTAGGTAAGGCCAGAGTACTTGCCGATGCCCTTGGAGAGAAAGTCGTTGGACTTTTCCCCGGATATAAAATTGCGGATAAGGCAAAAGATCTATTTGCTTGGGGTGCTGATAAGGTGGTAGTTATAGATAAACCGGAACTAAAGGATTATCTAACCGAGCAATATTCTCAGGCACTGTATCAGGCTATTGAAAAATATAAACCAAGTGTTTTCATTTTGGGTGCAACAACAATAGGCAGAGATCTTGGACCGAGATTGTCGGCAAGATTGGCTACCGGTCTGACTGCAGATTGCACAGGACTTGATATTGTTGAGGACAGG
Organism: Bacteroidales bacterium; assembly: GCA_028704975.1. GTDB lineage: Bacteria > Bacteroidota > Bacteroidia > Bacteroidales > UBA932 > Egerieousia. Next base: position 8,506 of record JAQWEK010000032.1, read on the forward strand.
CAGCTTATGATGACTCGTCCTGCATTTGGCGGTAACTTGATGGCAAATATTCTTTGCCCCGATCACAGACCTCAGATGTCAACGGTGCGTCCCGGCGTTATGCAGAAAATGGAAAAGGATACTTCTCGTAAAGGCGAGGTTGAATCTTTTGATCCTAACTTTGATAAATCTAAGTTCAAAGTAAAGTTTGTCAAGGCTGTTAAAGAGAACAAAGGACAGATTGATATTACAGAGGCTAAAATTCTTGTCAGCGGAGGCCGCGGGGTTGGTAACAAAGAGGGTTTTGCAAAACTTCAGAAACTTGCAAATGTAATAGGGGGAGAGGTTTCCTCTTCACGCGCAATGGTAGATGCCGGCGTTATGTCGCATGATGTTCAGGTTGGACAAACAGGTAAGACCGTACGTCCTAACCTATACATGGCTTGCGGAATTTCCGGTGCTATCCAGCACCTTGCAGGCATGGAGGAGAGCGATTATATTATTGCAATCAACAAGGATAAATTTGCACCTATTTTTGGTGTTGCGGATGTAGGAATTGTTGGTGACGTGCATAAGATTGTTCCTCTTCTTACAGAGAAGCTGGCAAAAAGTCTAAAAGAGAGCGGAAAGTAGTTTTTTAGACTGGTTTGCTAAATTTTTGTTACAAATAGGTGTTAAAAAGGGGGCTTGTAGAGATGTTTGTAGAGAAACTTTCTACTTTTGACGCCAGAAAAACGGAGCGGACGTAAGGAGTCAAAAGATGAATGAAATCCGCGATAAAAAGATTAACAAATTAATTAAATTTTTAAATTTTAAATTATTATGAAAAAGGTTTTATTGATCGCTGTTGCTGCTCTTGCATTTGCAGCTTGCGGAAACAAGGGTGCTGAAGAGAACACAGAAGCTGTTGATTCTACAGCTGTTGAGGTTGCTACTGCAGTTGATTCTACTTCTGCTACTGCTGATTCTACAGCTAAAGCTGCTGTTGATACAGTTGCTGCTGCCGCTAAAACTGCTGTTAAAAAATAATTACGGCGTTAAGCAAAAAATAAGGACGACCTCAGGGCCGTCCTTTTTTTTTGCAAGGTCATTTGAGAAAGGTAAGCTAATCCCTATTCAAACAGCTTGCGGACGGCGGAGATAACCTTAACTGCATCCTCTTCCGGACTCATGATAAGATCCGGCCGTGAATTAACATAATTAAAGTGCTTTTTAAAGAGTTTCTCACCGCCGCCTGTAACATTGAGCATTACAACTGTATCTCTTGAAATTTCGCCATTTTTCAGCGCTTTCTCCAAACTTACTACGGCAACTCCTGCTGCAGAGTAGATATCTATCCCCTCAAGTTCTTCAAACATCCGGCATGCAACCGTAAGCTCATCATTAGTTGCAGCTTTAAAACTGCCGTTGCTTGCTTTTAGTGCATCATATAAACCTCCTGGAACCGAATAAGGCGGTTTTCTGTTTGAAAGGACTGTTGCTTTAATTTGCAGAGCCTTACGGCGTTCCGCATCTTCATCAAATGGAGGGAGAGAACGACTGTCTGCTTGCCATGCATCATACATTGGAGTAAAAGGGATATTTTGAGACGGTATAAGTTTCATAATATGAGATCCGTAGCTACCATCATCCATTAGCCTTAAGTTGGCCTCATAGGCGGCAATCGTTCCTGTACCGCTCCCGACAGCTTGGAAATAAGCATCCGGAATTTTTCCAATAACCTGGGCCGCAGATAGTACAGTGGTTCCCATTCCGTCTCTTCTTGCAACATTTTTTGCCCCGCCTTCTTCTAGAAAATTTTCATCGCCGGCTAATTTATTGGCAAGAGCAATTGCATCAAAGTAATCGCTTCCGCAAGGTGAGCATATAACCTTAACACATTCTTTAAGCGGATTTTCAAACCACATGGCTTTCATATTCTCCTCAGGTATAGCAATTACCAGCGGTATATCATTGTCTGAACAAACTCTTGCAAATGCCCTTGCCGTATTTCCCGCAGATGCAACAACCAATATTCTTTTATTATCCTTTGGCAGTCTTGCGCAAACAGAGTAAGCTTCCGTCTCTTTGAATGAGCAGGTATTCATGCTTACTTTTTTGTCCGGCCAATAACCGGAAAAAGTAACGTATAGATTGCTTAATCCCAATTTTTCCGCCAAAGCCTTGCTCTTGTAAGTGTATGGGGCACAAGAGCCCTTAAGTATCCTTTGCACAGGAAGCCAATCTGCAAATTTGTAGATTCCGTATGAATCATCCTTTATTTCTATTTTCTTTTTGCCGTAAATTGCCCTTACCATTGCGGGTTTGGAATCTTCAGGGTCTGAAAGCAACCATCCCGTATCTTCAAACTCTCTGCCTGTCAGACAATTTCTTAATTTGTACTCTGTCGGTTTAATTTCCATAGGTCTTTTATTAAATTTTCAATCTCTTTTTAAATAATCTTGTTGGTGTTTCAGTTTCATTTACCGTCAAGGTTTCCACTAGTTGCTTTTTGTAACAAGGTTTTCGCAAACAACTGACGCTATATCTTTAACGGGTACCGGAGATTTCTCTCCAAATGTCTTATAACATAGAGGACAGGCAGTTACAATCTCATCAGGATTATTTGCCATCAGTGTTTCCACGGAACCTTCAGTAACTTGGCCCCTGTCTTTATAATCTAGCGTAAGGCTGCCAAGACTTCCGCCGCAGCATACGCTCTCATCTCTCTCTTTTGAGGCTTTCTTAAGTTCACCAATGCCCTCAAGAATTCTGCGCGGTTCTTCATAAATTTTGCTGCCGCGCCCAAGGTCACAGGGATCATGGTAAACAAAAGATTTCCCGCCTTTTTTAACCTCCAGAACTCCTTGATTAATAAGGCTGTCTATGTATTGGGTGTAGTGGAGGATATTTATGTTTTTAAGGTTATATTCTTCTTTGAAAACTTTATAACAAATAGGGCAGGTGAGAACCAACGTTTTACATCCTGATTCCTCTATCATTTTTTTGTTTGCTTTTATCACCTCCTTTGCCGCATCAAGTTTTCCCGCAAGCATGAGCGGACGTCCGCAGCAAATTCCTCCCCCTTCATCTGCAAAAATATATTTAACTCCCGCAGCCTTAAATATCCCCTGCATTGATTTGATAATCACTGGGGTAAGGTGGCTCATGCAACCTGCAAAATACATTATGTCGGCTTTGCTCTTGTTACTCCCGACAGATTCTGCCGTACTATTGTGATAAGCATCTTTAAGATAACTGTAGTTATATGGAAGCGGATTGTTAAATGTTGCCCGTTGCGCAACGCGAATTGCAGGTGAATCTATGCTTACCGGACACAGCGCATAACATTTTCCGCACATTAGGCATTTTTGTGCTATAGCATTTATTTTCTTTGTGTTGTGGCGTCTTAAGAATCTGATAAAATACACAGATGAGTACTTCAGATTTTTCTTCTGCACGTTCATTGGGCAAGCGTCAAGGCAAAGTCCGCAGCTGGAGCATGAGTAGATTTCCGCCTCGGCAAATCCTTTCCTTGGTTTGCGTACTTTTAGTCCCGCATTTCTGAAAAGTATTAACAACGCCTCAGTTACAATGTGCATGTAGCGGCTGAACGGCATTGCCAGAAAAAACAATCCCAATGCCGTAGAATAAGCCCACCATGTTGGCATAAAATTGAGCCCTTTCCCAAAGAAGCTGGTAAACAGCATGTTCATTGGTTTTGTCAAGAAACTGCCGCCGCTCAAATCTGCAGTAAAACTCTCCGCCAGAAGTCTCAGCGGAAATATCGCCCACAAGCAATAAAGCGCAACTCGGTCAGCCAGAGATGGATGCGTAGTGTGTCTCATTCCAAGCGCAATGGATTTTATTCTTTTAAACATTGCCAGTGCAATTCCCGACAGTACGTAAAGTAGGAAAAAATCCATAAGAAAGAAGAAAAAAGAACCGCGTAATGTTATGTTATCCGGATTTACCCATACGAAAAATCTGTAGAATATTGGGTAATACAGGGATCCGTCCGATATTGACCCGAGATGTTTGGGCACAAACAGTGCAACCTCAATGTGTCCCAGCACAATAAGCATGAACCATCCAAATGCAATGGAGGAGTGCATGTAACCTAGAAGCGGTTTACGTTTCCAAATTTTCACATGCAGCAAACAGTCTCCAATTAAATCTCTAATATTACGCCATATTGTGATAGGGGTGAATAAAGAGATAAGAAGTTTTTTTCTGTCGGGACCCGGAATGTGATAGAGAATTCTTATCATGCCTACAAAAAGATAGATTAGGATGAATGACATTCCTATTATAAAGGGAAGGACAAAGTTGCTATACTCGCTTGGCAATCTGTCAATTACCTCTTGCCTTGAGACCGGATTTATAGCTGCGGCGGCAAGATTCTGCAATAATATAAAGGTTAAAGAGTTCATTTTGCAGAGTAGATGTCAGTAATTGATATTATTAAATGCCGCGTGTTAATGCCTCTGGGACAAATCATTGTGCATTTTCCGCATAGCATGCATCCCTTCAGAAAATCCAGCGCTTTTTCCGGAAGTCCGTTTTGCAAAGCAAGAATTGCGCTGCGCAAACTGGTAGGGGTATATTTGCCGGCAGAGCAACTGGCGCAACAAGAGCCGCATGCCAGGCACGTTTTTACATCAGGCTCAATCTCAACAAGTTTATTGAATTTTGCTCTGTCAAAATTATCCAGATTAATTCTGGAGCTTGGGTTGATTGTGTAACCAAAATTTATCATTTCTTGTCTGAAAAGTTTTTGACCAG
>JAQWEK010000143.1 GCA_028704975.1 Bacteroidales bacterium
TTTTAAGTACTTTTGCGACTCACGGGATTTAGAAAGAGATGAAAAATTTTGTAGAAGAATTAAAGTGGCGCGGAATGATTCATTCCATGATGCCTGGAACAGAAGAACAGCTAATGAAAGAGCCTACATCCGCCTACGTCGGAATAGACCCGACGGCAGACTCTTTGCACATCGGACACCTTGTAGGCATTATGATGCTTAAGCACTTCCAGGCTTGCGGACATAAGCCGATTGCTCTGATTGGCGGCGCAACGGGAATGATTGGAGACCCTTCAATGAAGAGCCAGGAACGCAACCTTTTAGATGAAGCCACATTGCGCCATAATCAGGAGTGCATAAAAAACCAACTGTCGAGATTTTTAAATTTTGATGACAGGAATTCTCCCAACTCGGCCATAATGGTTAACAATTATGACTGGATGAAAGATTATACTTTCCTCGGATTTATCAGAGACATTGGCAAGTTAATTACAGTCAATTATATGATGAGCAAAGACTCCGTCAAAAAGAGATTGAGCGGAGAGGACAGGGAGGGAATGTCATTTACGGAGTTTTCTTACCAGCTTGTGCAAGGATATGATTATCTGTTTCTTAACAAACATTACGGATGCAAGCTGCAGATGGGAGGAAGTGACCAATGGGGAAATATCACAACAGGCGCAGAGTTGATTAGGAGAACTTCCGGCAATGAGGTGTTTGCCCTGACTTGCCCGCTGATGACAAAAGCGGACGGCGGAAAATTTGGAAAGACGGAAAAAGGAAATATTTGGCTGAGCGCAGACTACACAACTCCCTACCAATTTTATCAGTTCTGGTTGAATGTTAGCGATGAGGACGCGCAAAAATTCGTCAAAATTTTTACAATGCTGGACAGAGATACAATTGATGCATCTATTGCGGAGCATCTTAAGGACCCCGGACAGCGCATATTGCAAAAGCTTCTTGCAAAGGAGATTACAACAATGGTACACGGAGAGGAGGAGTGGAAAAATGCCGTTGAAGCATCAAATATCCTTTTTGGAAAAACTACAAGAGAAGCTCTTCAGAAATTAGATGAGCGTACATTTCTTGCTATATTTGACGGTGTTGAGCAATTCTCCGTTGGCAAAGATAAATTGAAGTCTAATATATTGGATTTGCTAGCCGTTGATACTCAAGTATTCCCGTCAAAGGGCGAGTGCCGCAAAATGATACAGGGCAACGGTCTTAATATTGACAAAGAGAAATACACAGACGTTAACGGAACGCTGAATGAAAAATTCTTAATCAACGGGAAATACGTTCTTGTGCAGAAGGGCAAGAAGAATTATTACATCCTTAAATTTGAGTAGCCGCATATAACTTAAATGTTGCAAATTTTAACATTGTCATAAAAACAATTGTATATGGAAGTAGTATCAAAAAGACAGCAGAAAGTTCAGCGGGAGCTGCAACGGCATCTTGCAGATATAATTAGAGGAAGGGGCATGTCTGCTTTTGACGGAGCTCTTGTTACTGTCAGCGAGGTGCGCATAAGTCCGGATTTCTCTTATGCAAAAGTTTTTGTAAGCATATTCCCGACAGAGAAAAAATTTCATGTAATGGAACTTATTGCGGCAGACAGCAAGTCATTGCGCGGGGAACTGGGACATGTTGTGGCCAAGCAGTTTAGGATTGTGCCTGAACTCGATTTTGTATTGGATGAGACGCTTGACTATGTACAGCACATAGATGACCTTCTTGCCGCAGACCGCAAAAAGTCAGAAAAAAAGTAGAGGCATTTGCGCGTGCGCATATTGCCGAATTATAATATTATGCATCTTCCGTTCTTTATAGCGCGCAGATATCTTTTCTCAAAAAAGAAACATAATGTCATCAACATAATTTCTGTTGTGAGCGCGTGCGCTATTGGAATCGGATGTCTTGCGCTTATCATAATTCTCTCCGTATATAACGGCTTTGACTCTTTAATTACATCAATGTATGAGAATTATATTCCGGACTTTGTAATTGAACCCGCAAAAGGGAAAGTGCTTAACACAAATGATGCGGCCCTGCAAAAAGTTAAAAATATAAAAGGTGTTTTTGCGTACTGTCCTGTTGTAGAGGAAAATGTATTCCTGCAATATTCCAATGTTCAATCTATTGCAACAATAAAGGGAGTTCCTGATAATTACGGCAGAATAAAAAAAATTACAAGCCACATTGCAGACGGCGTATTCCAAACAAAATTTGGAGAGCTTAACAAGGCCGTTGTAGGCGCCGGGCTTGCGCAAAGATTAAGACTGCAGCCAAGTTTTACGGACCCTATTTCTCTTTTCTTTCCAACCAGAACGGGTAATATTTCCATGCTAATGCCAATGGAATCTGTTGAAACATTGGATATTCATCCAAGCGGCATAATACAATTGGAACAAGATTTTGATAAAAATTCACTATTTATCCCTCTTGATGCCGCCAGGGAACTAATTGAATATGGTCCAAGTGAGGCAAATAAAATAGAAATTTATCTCAGTTCTACAGCAGGCGCGGGAGAAAAAAAATTCATTAAAACCGATAAATATAAAACTGTCGAGAACTCCATAAAGCGGCTTACCGGGGCAAATGCAAAAGGGGAGGGACAAAAGTTTATTGTTAAAGACAGGTGGCAGCAAAATATGCTGCTATACAAAATGATGCGCAGTGAAAAGTTTGCAGTTTATCTGATACTGTTTTTTGTTATTATAGTTGTATCGGTAAATATTTTTGCCTCCCTTTCCATGTTAATAATTGATAAACAGGAAGATATTGGCATATATAAAGCAATGGGGGCAAAGAATAAAACACTCCGTCAAACATTTACCCTGCACGGATGGCTTATTTGCATGTCCGGAGCAATATTAGGTCTTATTCTAGGGTTGGTGCTGTGTGTTATTCAACAACGATTTGGGGTTGTGCCAATGCCGGGTAACTTTAAGATAAGTTCTTATCCAGTTGATATTCAGAGTGCTGACATCTTTATAATCTTGATAGGAACAGCTTTAGTAGGCTTTCTTATGTCGTACATCCCGTCACGTTCTATTGGAGAATAAACGTCATATGACTTAAAAAACAGGCCGCAAAAAAATTGACAGCCTGTCTTCTTGTACTAAAACCTAAACCTACGGTATATAGATGCAAATACTTTTTGTTTTGTTGCAACAAAACAAAATAAGT
>JAQWEK010000144.1 GCA_028704975.1 Bacteroidales bacterium
AAAAATTATTACGCTACCATACTTCGGGTAAACACTCTTATTGCCAATATTAATGGTTTAAATGTTACATCGGATTCCGATATAGCCAAAAAGAATAATTACCTTGGAGAGGCCTACGCAGTACGTGCCCTTTGCTATTTTGATTTGGCAAGACTTTATGGAATGCCTTATTTGTATGACAAAGGAGCATCACTTGAGGCTGTAATTGTTACAAAACCGGTGGCTCCTTCAGAGGCCAAATTGCCAAGAAGCACTGTCGCCGAGACTTATGCTCAAGTTGCATCTGACCTTGCGTCTGCGCTTCCTCTGCTTTCAACAGACAAAAATCTTGGACACTTCAATTATTGGGGAGCTAAACTTCTTCAGGCAAGAATGTATCTTTACATGGGCAACTATGCTGAGGCGTATACATCTGCTAAAGAGGTTATTACAAAGTCCCCTTACAGTTTGGTTTCTAATGCCGATTACCTGACATCATGGGGTGTCGAAGGAAACAGCGAGGCTGTTTTGGAAGTGCTTGTTTCAACAAACGGAGATATTGATGCTGACGCAGGCTTCGACGGCGGTTTCTACAACTACCTTTGGTTTGATGACAGCAATGCAGGAGCAAGCGTTGTTCCTACTCTGAAGTGGAGAAAACTTTTTGCATCTACCCCTAATGATGTTCGCGCACAGATGATTCAATATGATGATCCTGTAACCGGCGTTAAGAAGAGCGGAAAATATTGGCTGAAGAAATTTGTCGGCAACAAGACTCAGGGTTATACTTTCAGACGTAACAACCCTCATATACTTAGACTTGCAGAGGCTTACCTAATTGCTGCAGAGGCCGGTGTTGAGACCGGAGCTGCAGATGCAAGTTCATTCTTGAATGCCGTAAGAGAGAGGGCCGATGCTACAGCTACTGATGTAGTTGCTACAAAAACTCTTGTAGATCTGGAGAATCAAAAAGAGTTCATTGGAGAGGGTCACAGATTCTTTGATATCATGCGCCGCGGCGGTAGTCTAAGCAGAAGCATGGTTGACGATCCTGATGATTTTGCGGGTGCAATACCTTACACAATTTCATGGGATGATTACAGAGTAGCTCTTCCTATATCTAGCATTGAAAGAGTAACTTATAAAGAACTGCAGCAGACTCCGGGATATAAAGACTAACCCTATTAACTTTACATACGGACTATTTTAAGTCCGGTACATTAACAAAAAGCGCCTCGGTTTTCCGAGACGCTTTTTCATTTATGATAAACTTGCAGGCAATGCCTGCATAAAACACTTAATCTCCAAGCGCACCCATTACAGTACCAAGCAAATCATAAAGACTGGTATCAAAATCTATATCCTCACGATAGCTCCTGGAGTTACAAAGAACAACGGCATTAACACCCTTGCTTCCTCTTGCCCAAAGAGTTCCGGTGCCGGCAAGATTACCTCCGTGATATGATGCCCAGTTAGTATAGTAGCCGTGATTTAACCTCCAGCCCAGTCCATAATGAGAATAGCTGGCAGACGGAGTATACATCAAATCCAAAGTGCTGCTCTTTAAGATATCCGGCACTACGGTTCCGTAATCCTCGGCACAAAGAAGCTGCATTAATTCAGGGGCAGAAGCAATCACAGCTCCGCAAGAACTTACAACCTCCATAGGATTCAAATAGGCGTTTCCTCCGGAGCCTGAGAATAATAAACAACCTCATTGCTTCTCTTCTCAGCTCTTGTAGTCTTATCTATCCACATATCCGTGACTCCCGCTTTAGCTGTTACTTCCCTAAGATATGCCTCAAAAGTTTTACCTGTCAGCTTCTCAACAATTCTGCCCAAAATACAGAAGCCCATATTAAAATAATGATATGTGCTACCAACGGCTGAAGACATAGAAACATGGTGGATTAAATAGTCTATTCTTTGGTCCAGGGTCATGCTGGCAACAGGTTCGGACGTATCAAATATCAGCTGGTCTGTCCATCCGCTGTTGTGCTCCAAAAGATTTTTAACGGTAACGCTTGTAACACCATTTACAAAGGGATAAGTGGAAGTTTCCTGAAATTCATTTTGCAAAATGCCGCCATTTCCAAATACATGGTCGGTAAGTTGCAATTTGCCCTCCTCATATAATGTCATGATACACAATGCCGTCTGCTGCTTGGAAACACTTCCCAGCCTAAACAGCATATTAGGGGTAACTCTTGTATGCGTCTCGGTTTCAGCAAATCCGTAACCCGCAGAATATACAAGCTTTTCATTTTTTGTAGCCGCAAGAGAAATACCCGGAATATTAAAATTTTTCATAATTGTATATGCCTGATTGTCAAAAGTTGCATTGCCGTTGCGGGCAAGCAGCCAATAATATGCATGAGAAGTCCCGTTCTCCGCAACCACGGTAATCTTAACAGATTTTGTCATATCTACGGGTGTCTTTCCGCTTGTAGCCGGAACACCGTTTACATAAAGAGTCGCATTAGCGGAAATTGAAAAGTCCGGTATCAAAGAGTTCAAAGCCATTCCGTCCGGTACTGTAATCAGCACCAGACTGTCTACTATCACTCCTTTGCAATCAGTTGATAATCCACTGTTTATAGAAGCATTGATATTGAATCCGTTTAGGGCGTGCAAGCCGGACTTGGACCCCCCGGAAGGAGTGACCGGACCACCGCCCCCTCCGCCGCAACTTGTAAGATTGCAGGAAATTGTAGCGGCGATAAAAATAACGAGAAAATACTTGACAGACTTACTCAGGCTGTCGTGATGAAGATTAAAATAGTTTATGAACATGGCCGTTTTAGATTTATAACGGTAGACAAAGGTAATTAAAAAATGAAAGTATGATTACAGAGAGAAAAATGTTTTGCAGATGCAACTAAAACTAAAACGTTGCGGGATAAATAACAAAAATGTTATAAATTTTATTACAATTATGTTACGGTTTTTTATTAATATTATTATCTTAGCATCGTAAAAGGTGTGGATATATTTTCCTGCCAAAACAATAACTTATTAAATTAAAACAAACCTAATGAAAAAAATCTTTTTGTTTGCGCTTGCAGCATTGCTATCCACAATGATGTATGCACAAAAAGTTACCGTATCAGGTACGGTGACTTCCAAAGATGACAGTCAGCCTGTTC
>JAQWEK010000033.1 GCA_028704975.1 Bacteroidales bacterium
GAAAGCGGATAATGGAAATTGGTAATTAGAGCGTCTGCAATTGCAAAATCATAAGGAGGGAAAATAAACTTGTTTGTCCAACCGTCAAAAGGTTTAACCTGATTTGTTGTTGTAACCGGTGTCTCTAATGCCCTTAGTACAGAGATACCTACGGCAAATACCCTCCTGCCTTCAACTTTTGCCTTATTGATTTTATCGGCAGTTTCTTCCGGAATTATCATCCGTTCAGAACCCATTTTGTGTTTTGACAAATCTTCTACGTCTACTCCTACAAAATTGCCAAGACCTATGTGAGATGTAAGGAATGTATATTCTATCCCTTTGATTTCCATCTTCTTAAAAAGCTCTCTGCTAAAATGCAACCCGGATGCCGGGGTTGCCACAGCCCCCTCGTTCTTTGCAAAGATTGTATTAAATCTCTCCATGTCAATCTCTTCCGGATGATTTCTGATTTCTTTTGGAATAGGAAGCTCTCCAACGCTAAAAAGAGTCCTCTTAAAATCATCATAACTTCCGTCATACAGGAATCTTAATGTTCTGCCTCTTGATGTTGTATTATCTATTACTTCCGCAACCAAAGAGTCATCATCTCCAAAATAGAGCTTATTGCCAATTCTAATTTTCCTTGCCGGGTCTACAAGAACGTCCCAAAGTCTCTGTTCTCTGTTAAGCTCTCTCAGAAGTGATATTTCTATCTCTGCGCCGGTTTTTTCCTTATTGCCCCTAAGTCTTGCAGGGAACACTTTTGTATCATTGAATACAAACAAATCACCCTCTCTGGCATAATCAATAATGTTTTTAAATACTTTGTTATCTGTGTTTCCGTTGCTTTTGTGCAAAATCATAAGTTTGCACTCGTCCCTGTATTTTGAAGGGTACTTTGCAATTAAATCTTTAGGAAACGCAAAATTAAATTGTGATAATTTCATAATGTATGCGTAATCAATGCGATTGTTATACGAAACAAATATGGAAAAGTTACAAATTGCTTAATTTTTTTGAAAAATGCCTACTGCGCAACATGAACAATTTGCTCAAATTGCTCTATTGAAATGGCATTATCAAGAATATAGCCGCCGGATGCTCTTCTTACAAGGCCGCCCAAATATCCGCCGCTGCCTAACTCTTGCCCTAAATCTCTGGCAATGGAGCGGATATAGGTTCCTTTGCTGCATGATATATCTACTGAAAGTTGAGGAAGATTTTCCGGAGTTGAACATTTAGTTCCCCCCAATCCCTCAGCGCTCAAAAGCTTAGCAGAGTAAATTGTTACTCTGGATGGTTTTAACACAATATTATCCCCGCCGCGGGCAATATCATAAGCCCTAACGCCGTCCACAAACTTTGCGGAAAAACTTGGAGGGACTTGGTCCTGCTCCCCTTCTAATGCCGCAACAGCCTTATTCACCTGTTCTAAAGTTATATGCTCATGCGGGTAATATTTATCTATCACATGTTCCTTATCAAAAGAGGGGGTGGTTGCTCCAAGAATTATTTTTGCTATGTATGCCTTTTTCTCCGCCTGTAGAGTCTCTGCCAATTTTGTGGCTTTTCCAACACAAATCAAAAGCACGCCAGTGGCAAGAGGATCCAAAGTGCCGGCATGTCCAACTTTAAGTTTATGATTATGAAATTGTTTCTGCAGAGCAAATTTGATTTTTCTGACGGCATCTGCGCTTGTCCATCTGTACGGCTTGTCCAAAACAATAACGATCCCGTCGGGATAATCCTCTATATGCTCAGATAATTTCTGAACGCTTCCCTTCTGTAGTACCAGCAATCCCACTTGCAAATATTTTATTATGAATTATTGTTTTGTAACCGGAATTTTATCTATCCTGCGCTGATGTCTGCCTCCTTCAAATTCTGCTGAAAGATAAGCTTTTACAACTTCTTCCGCATCTGCAAGAGAAATAAATCTTGCCGGAAGGGTAAGGATATTGGCATTGTTATGACGCTTTGCCAGAGCGCCAAGTTCCGGCGTCCAGCATAGAGCCGCTCTGATGCCCTGATGCTTGTTTAGCGTCATTGAGATTCCGTTTCCGCTCCCGCACATTGCAATTCCAAAATCCACATCTTTATTCTCCACGGCAAGTGCCAGCGGATGCGCAACATCCGGATAATCCATGCTTTCAGATGAGTGTGTTCCAAAATCTTTTACCTTATATCCGGCCTTCTCCAAAAAGGGTTTGAGAGCCTCCTTAAGTTCAAATCCGGCATGATCAGATGCCATTCCAATTAATTGTGCCATAGCTGTTTATTTAACCGTCGTAATAATACTATTTACCTGCCGCATCCAAACTTCTAACCTTTGCAACAACGTTGTCTATATTAATAATGAAAGGATAGAACGCATCATTCTCCATAGAAGAATATCTTCCAACAAGTCCCTTCATCTGAGTCTCCAAAATGCCCCTGCTCTTTGCCCATTCTCCGGGCTTTGGAACTACTCCGCTCTTTTTTGCAAAATTCAAAAATCCTCTATCAAAATCCATCTTTGAAAGAAGCGCCTCTAGCTGCGGAAGCGTTTTTATCGCACGCAACTGTGGTCCATATTTATCTGCAAGAAGCGCGCTGTACTGCATCTGCAAACTCTTGTCATTAACCTTAACAAGAAAGTCTGAGACACCATGAGTATCAAGAGGTACAAAGACATCGGGAATTATTCCTCCGCCGCCGTAAACGACTCTGCCCTTTGGAGTTGTAAACTTTAGTTTTTTATCTTTTTTAATGCTGTCCACATTCTGCATCTCTCCGTGCTGATATCTCTCCAAAATGTCATACATGTAATCTGCAGAATAAGGCTTTTGTATACATCTTCCGGTTGGTGTGTAGTAGCGCGCAACAGTCAGACGTATTCCGGAATTATCTGAGAAATTAATTGGCTCTTGTACAAGCCCCTTACCAAATGAACGACGTCCGATAATTGTTCCCCTGTCATTATCTTGGATTGCCCCGCTTACAATTTCACTTGACGACGCAGAATTCTCATTTATAGCAACATATAGTTTTATGTCTTGACAGGTTCCCCTTCCGTCAGCATAAAAGTCCTGCCTCTTTCTCATCCTGCCCTGCAGATAAACTATCTTTTCTCCTCTCTTTAAAAACTCATTTGTCATTAATAGAGCCTGGTCAAAATAACCGCCCGGGTTATCCCTTAAATCCAAAAGCAATGAAGTCATCCCGGTTTTCTTAAGAGAAGTAACAGCCTTCATAAACTCTTCATAAGTAGTTTTTGAGAACTTTGATAACTTGATATAGCCCAGGTGTTTGTTAAGCATCATACTGGCATCCAGGCTCTTAAGAGGGATTATGCCACGCGTTATTGTAAAGGGTATTAGCCCCGCAACAGAACTCCTTTTTATATCAACTTTTACTTTTGTACTCTGGGGCCCCTTCAATAATTTGATTAAGGAATCTTGATTAAATTTTACTCCGGCAACAGTTTTCCCGTCAACTTTAATAATCCTGTCACCACTAAGCAGGCCAACCTTAGAAGACGGTCCTCCTGGTATTACATTGATAACCAACGCCGTATCATTGGGCACATTAAATTCTATTCCTATACCGCTAAAGTTTCCCTCCAAAGATTCTTCTGCCTCTGCCAAATCCTGCGGAGGAAGATAAACTGAATGCGGGTCCAAAGATTGCAAAATTAAAGGAATAGATTTTTCAACTATATTATTGTAACCTAGCGTATCAACATAATTCTGCTCAATCTGGTCCAGCACAAGAAGTAATTTGTCCCATTTATGTCCTCCTATTGCATATTCAGAACTGATAGCCCTTCTTCTGGCACATCTCTCTAACATGTTAAAAGAAAGAAACAAAGAGAGAATGATTATAATCACAATCCCAAAATAAGGGTTTCTAACAAGCTCCTTAAAATATTTATGATGCGGCTGCTCAGGCTGCGGTTGATTGTGCATGTTTAAGTCTTCCGGCATATTACAAGCTCCTTTCTTTTTCCAATTTATCTATCTCCTCCTGTGGCATGTGAACAATCTCTACATTAGCCCTTTTCAAAAGTTGGATTCCGTCATCCAAACGGTAATCATCTCTATAAACAACCCGCACTATTCCGCTCTGAATAATAAGTTTTGCACACTCAACACAAGGAGATGCAGTAATATACAGAGTGCCCCCCTTTGAGCTGTTATTTGATTTTGCAATCTTTGTAATTGCGTTAGCCTCAGCGTGTAGCACGTAAGGTTTTGTTACGCCGTTTTCATCCTCGCATACATTCTCAAAGCCGGAAGGCGTTCCGTTGTAACCATCAGAAATTATCATTCTGTCCTTTACAATCAGAGCCCCCACCTGTCTTCTCCTGCTATAAGAATTCCTGGCCCAAATCCCTGCCATCTGCAAATAGCTAATATCAAATTGTGTTTGCTTATCCATCTTAATTCTCTAATGTATTTGGCTGATATAAATATCTCTTAATGCTGCGTTTTGGCGTCTTCTCAAATTCCTCAGGCATTACCCTTACTCCCGACAACTTACAATAATTAGGCAAATCCTGATTGACAATCTTTATATTTTCTTCCATCTTTTGCATCATCATCTCTCTGGAAAATCCCTCAACCTCCCCGGCTTCCATATCCGGATATATAAGCGCAATCAGTTTTCCGCCCTCATCAACAACCAGAGACTCAACCACATACGGCATATTATTAATTATACTCTCTATCTCTTCCGGATAAATATTTTGACCGCTAGGACCAAGAATCATTGTCTTGCTTCTCCCCTTTATATACAAATAGCCGTCTTCATCCATCAAGCCAAGGTCACCGGTCCTGAACCACCCGTCAGAAGTGAACGATTCCTTAGTGGCCTCGTCATTCCTATAATATCCCAGCATAACATTATCTCCTTTGACCAAAATTTCCCCAGGAATTGTAGCGGGGATTGCAGAGTCAACTTTAATCTGCATTCTTGGTGCCGCTTTTCCGCAAGAATAAAGCTTTAGCTTATCCCAAGGAGAATAAGCAATAATAGGCGCACATTCTGTCATTCCGTAACCGACTGTGTATCTAAAACCTATCTTATGGAAGAAGCTATCTGCCTCCTTGTTAAAAGCGGCGCCTCCAACAATAACCTCTAAAAAGTTGCCTCCAAACGTATTTGACAAGGTCTCATTAATTTTATCACCAATCTTTTTGTCAACTATCGGGAGCCCAAGTAAAAATCTCATACCCGGCTTTTTTAAGAAAGGTTGCAATCTGCTCTTGTAAATTTTCTCAATGATAAGAGGAACGGCAATAATCAGGATTGGCTTTATCTCCTCAAGCGCTTTAACAATTATACTTGGAGAAGGAACTCTTGTTAAAAAAAACACGTGAGCACCAACGCACATTTCAAACAGAAATTCAAACATCATCCCATACATGTGCGCAGTTGGAAGCATAGAAACAACACTTGAGGTATTATTAACCTGAGGCATCACTTGAACCGCAAATAACACATTAGAAATCAATGCTCTATAAGGAATCATCACCCCTTTTGAAAAGCCGCTTGTTCCACTTGTATAATTGATTAAAGCAAGCTCATTCGGACTCCCTTCTTTGTAATAATTCAAACTCTCTTTAACAAATGCTTTTGGATATTTTTTTCCAAAAAGCTCATTCAAATGTTCCCTTGTATCCGGGACTTTAGGATCCTTAGCGTACAGTATCTTGAATTCATCCAGATTGATAATGTTCTCCACATTTGGCATGTTAGAAGCAGTTATCTCCTCAGCCACACGTGAGCCCACAAACAAAGCCTTGGCCTCCGAATGGTTTACTATGAACTCTATATTTCCCGGTTTGAACTCATGTAAAATTGGAACGGGAACGGCTCCGTATGTAATACAAGCCAAAAATACAACGCCCCAATTTGCCTGATTACGAGCGCAAAGGGCAATCTTTTTTCCTTTCTGAATTCCGCAAATTGAAAAAATAATGTGCAGCTTTTCTATTCTCCTGGCAACATCTCTGTAGTATAGAGTAATTCCCTTGTAATCAGATAACGCAGGGCAGTCCCAATTTTTTTTGAAACTGTCCTCAATCATTTTATTAAAAGAAATATCCATAAAAAGTAGTTAAATTTCTGTTTATAACTCCGCAGAAACCTATGCAAAATCTTGCAACTGACACAAGTGTGAATAAATTCCGCCTTTTTCTACCAGCTGGTCATGGGTGCCCTTCTCTTTTATCTCCCCGTCTTTTATAACAATAATCATATCTGCATAACGTATTGTGGAAAGACGGTGTGCAATCACAATAGACGTTCTGTTTTTCATTAGTTTTCCAAGCGCATCTTGCACAAGCCTCTCGCTTTCAGTATCCAGAGAAGAAGTGGCTTCATCTAGAATAAGAATTGGAGGATTCTTTAATATGGCTCTTGCTATGGCTATTCTTTGTCTTTGCCCGCCGCTCAAATTGCTGCCGCGGTCTCCAATATTTGTCTGAAACTTATCCGGCATTTGCTGAATAAAATCATATGCGTTTGCAATTTTTGCAGCATTAACAACATCCTCATTACTCGCATTTTCCGCTCCAAAAGTAATATTGTTGTAAATACTGTCGTTGAACAATATAGAGTCTTGAGTCACTATTCCCATCTGATCTACAAGAGATTCCAGCGTTGCATCCTTAATGTTAACACCGTCTATCAGCACCTCTCCTCCCGTTACATCATAGAATCTTGGGAGCATATCGGCAAAAGTAGACTTGCCCGCTCCGGAAGGACCGACAATAGCAATCATTTTTCCTTTTGGAATCACAATGTTTATGTTTTTAAGAACCGGAACTCTATCATAAGAGAAATCTACGTTCTTATACTCTATCTCTTTTGCAAATGTCTTAAGTACAACTGCATCTCTCTTCTCCTTAATTGGGTTTTCAACATCCAGAATAGCAAACAATCTTTCTCCGCTTACCATTCCTCTCTGTATGCTTGCATAGGCGGTGGAAATGTTCTTTGCAGGCTCAAGCACCCTCCAATAAAAAGCAATGTAAACCACAAAAGCAGGCATATCCATTCCAAGTTCCCCGTGAATTTGCAACCAGCCGCCATAAAATAAAACTGCCGCGGCAATGCTTATTCCTAAAAATTCGGAAATAGGAGAAGCCAGTTCCTGTCTATAGGACATTCTTCTGCTGTTCTTCTGATGTGCAACATTTGTAATTTCAAAATTGCCCTGTACATACTTTGTTCCGTTAAACGCTTTAATAATCCTGATACCGGACATGGCTTCCTCAAAATGACTTACTATTCTTCCCATAAGCATCTGAGTAGTAACGGCTTTCTTTCTAAGTTTGTGAGCAATCTTTCCAATAACTATGGCTGAGAAAGGGATTGTCAGCAAGGTCACGACAGTTAATTTTGGAGACATGTAAAACAGACCTGTAAGAAAACCTATTATCAGCAACGGCTCTCGGAATAAAATATGAAAACTGTTTGCAACTCCGTTTTGCACCTCTGTTACATCATTGGAAATTCTACTCAGCACATCTCCTTTTTGGTGAGAATGAAAATACCCTACATGCAGGCTTGTTATTTTGCCGAATAAATCTGTTCTAATATTTTTCATAATGCGCGCACGCATCTTAACAAGTATAACCTGAGACCAATACCTTGTAACATTGGAGAATAAAGAGGCTATAATCAAGATGATGCATACAAACATCAATGCGTTTAAAGGCCCGTTTTGAAGAAATGTTTTATCCAGATAATATTGGAAAACATCTTTGAAATATTGTACGGAAAAGGAGAAATTAGCAATTTCCCCTGCGCTTGCAGCAGCAGATGCGGCAACAGTTTTAGGTTCAAAAAGAACCGTCAGCAAAGGATCTACAAGAGCGTAATTTGCAACTCCAAAGATTACGGAAAAAATAGAGAGAATCAGATACCCCGGCCAAAATTTTTTAAAAGGTCTGGCGTAATTCAATAATCTTTTAAATGACTTCATACTCTCTTTTTTATTATTACCTTATTCTTTTCCACGGTTAAAGTTTCTTTATCCTGCCGCTCTTAAGATTAAACAGGAACTCTTTTCCGTCAACACCCATAACTTTTATATATCCCTCCTTTTCAAGGACAATACGGCTATCTTTTGCTATAGGCCTGCGCCAATTTCTTGCGGTAACTTCAGTTCCGTCAAGATTGTAAATTCTTGTTGCCCCGATTGTTCTCATTACAAGGTAATTATGTCCAAACATTGTTACCTGCCTGGGAAGTTCTCTTGTAAATTCCGGTGCATGAATTTCCTTCCATCCGACTGCCGGCGTACCGTCAAGCGCATATTTTGTAATTGTATTATCAGCATTGATTACAAGCAGAAAGTAATTGTCTCCCTCCTTAATAACTGCAGGACCGCAGGCAACTTTCTTTGGCAGAGTCAGAGGATACCCTCCGGCATAAGCCCCGCGTTTTGTCATCAGGCATAATCTGTCGGCGACGATAAATGCCATGTGCACTTTGTTCCCGTAAACAACCTGACCAACAGATCCTTTAAGCGTATCTTTAAATGGCAGCGCCCACAATCCCTTATGGTCTTTATCTGAAAATGCTATGGACAAAAATTTTGGAGACTGCTCTATGTAACTTGTATCTCCCGTTTGAGGATCTACAAGCAAGAAAGGACCTAAGGACACTTTAATTGTACTATCTATATATTGCTGATGTGTTCCGGATTGCTTAAACATTTCCGGAGTGCCCGCAAGTTTGGCTGCATAAAAATCGACCTCCGCTATAACCTTATTATCCTCAGCACCCACTGTTGCGGTAAAATATTCAAAATTTTTATTTTTAATGCTGGAAGTAAATACTTTTCTAAAATACGGGTTAAGCGCATTAAACAAAGTATCAGAACCTTCCTTAATATTAAAGAGCACCCTTGCAGAACCCTTGTCAGATAAAAAATCGGAAGCCGGAGTTCTGTTAAGATAACTGTCCAGACTTATGTGCGAGCCTCCCTTTATAAACTCTGTAAGAGCCTTTCTAGAACCAATAATCATCCACTCTCCGCTGCGGCAGTAAACTTCTTCCTTTGTGTGGCTGAAAGCCTCTCCAAATACAGATGCAAAATATCCTCTCTGCTTAAAAGATTTAATTTTGGGTCTTCCTATTTTATCCTTTACACCTCCAAATAATCTGGACCATCCGGACGGTTTAATATGGGCCACCGTAAACCAATTATACTTTCCGCCAATCACGCAGAAAGCTGTTGCAACCTCTGTAAAATTCTGGGAAACAGCCCAATCCTGAGGAGTCCTCTCCCCGTTTTTTGTAACCGATAACTGTCGCGACAGATAAGAATTTAATTTTTTGTTTACCTCCAGATAATCTCTGTATGCCTTAAGATAACTCTTCATGCCGGAAATTTGAAGGCTTACGCAAAACATTGTACTTGCAGGGAGTATTTTTCCAATTTGAGATTCAGCAGGCTCCTGTGAAAGAAATACAGAAGAGAAACTTGCAGGGTCCCCGTTGTTATAAGTTGTTCCGCGGAAGGAGATAAAATTCTTTTGGCGCGGATTGATTTCCAATGCGCTCCATGTAGAAAACCTTAAAAGAAAATCTGAATATTTTAAGAAGTCATAAGTAACAAACCCGGAAAACAATTTTCCAATCTGCCTGTGATTCAAATACATACACTCTACTCCTCCCGTCTCCTCCAGCACAGAAGTGAAATCATGAAAATCCAAAATAGAACTGCCGTTTGCAAGATGGCGTACGGAACTCTCTACCAAAAAAGCGGAACTACTGGCAACAAGCAATGAGCCATGGGTTGTAACTTCAAATCCATCAGGGTATTCGCGCACGTCACATCCGTTATATTTCCTAGACGTGTGGGCGACGGAATCTAAAACATTTGATATTATTCCGCTATATCCGGGAACGGTGCTCATATCTAGGATCTCCAGAAAGGTTACCTCATTCTTGGAAGAGTAATGCAAAGTGAATAGAACATGACAATCGTTAAAGACTTTTCTCTTTGCGATAATCTCCTGAAACTTAACCAACGGCTCATTTTTTTGCATGATGCCGCGGCCAAAATTTGTGGTATCATTAAGAATCGGGATCAGATGCTCCAGTTTTTCAAAATCCAGAATTGCAATAGCATCTGTCGGGACTGCCTTATAGGCGCTTTTTGTGGCGGCGCTAAGCTTCCGCTGCTCCTTGTTCTCCCTCTCGTTTTGTCCTTTGCAAGCCCCAAGCAACAGCACGGCGATACAAAGTACCCCGCACAAAAAATATTTCCTCCGTATCCTCATTTATTCGAACGCACAGTAAAAGGCAAAAGTACTAAAAAATAAGGGAAGGGAAAAGCAGAGAGAAAAAAAAGGGCCGACATATTTGTCGGCCCTTTAGAATATCCTATTTCACACTATTTTGCAGCCGGCTTAGCACTAGGTACGGCAGCAGCAGGTTTAGCGGCAGCTTTGGTAACCTTTACAAGCTCAACATTGAAAATCAAAGTAGAGTAAGCAGGCAATTTGGGACCCATTTGTCTAGGACCGTATCCCAGATCAAACGGAATCCAAAGAGTAGCTTTTCCGCCCTCTCCAATTAACTGAAGACCCTCTGTCCAACCTCTGATAACTGCATTCAGAGGGAATTTAACTGTCTCACCTCTCTCATAAGATGAGTCAAATACTGTTCCGTCTAAAGTTGTGCCTTTATAGTTAACTTCTACGGTATCTTCAGGAGCCGGTTTATTATCATTGCCCGGTTTCTCGATTTTATACTGCAGCCCGTCAGCTGTCTCCTTTACGCCGTCCTTTGTCTTATTCTCAGACATAAATTTCTTCTCGTCTGCCTGTTTAACTTTTGCCATAGCCTCCTGAGCCTTCATCATATACCTTTGGATAATGGGACCGCAATCAGCTTCCTTAATCTTTAATGTGGTATCTCCTGACATGTAAGCCTTCATGGCCTTCATAATAACGCCATAATTAAGACCCTCCATAGAAGAGGCCTTAAGCATTCCGCCAAATGAAACGCCAACGGCATAGCTGACAGAGTCAATTTCTGCCTGGCTTACGCCTTCAATCTTAGTTGTCTTCTTTCCGCAAGAAGCAACAACCAATGCGCATAGAGCGCAAACTGCTAGTGATTTAAAAATCTTCATCGTATTAACTAATTAGTTTATAATATTCTATTAAAAATGCTGCCGCGGCAGCGTAAAGGGCAAAGGTAGTTATTTTTGTAAACTTCTAACTGCAAACAGGCAAAGTTTATGCAATAGACGTGCCCCAACGTTTGCGTCCCACTCATTTTTCTCACCGCCGGAAGCAAGTTTCCCTTTTGCGCAGGCGGGAACCACTTCACACAAGTCAAACCCGATTATTCTTTTTCTCCCCGACAGTTTCCTAAGCAGATACACAGCCTCGGAGTATGTCAGCCCTCCCGGAACCGGAGTGCCGGTATTAGGACAACAAGAAGGCTCCAGACCGTCAATGTCAAAACTGACGTAAACATTATCCGGCAGCACCTCTATTATACCATCACATATTTCATCCCAGGTCATTCTCCCGCCATAAAGAGCGCTCCTTATTCCTGCATCAGTAAAAACCTCAAGGGTTTTATTCTCATTCATCAAATCATACTCATCCTTGCAGAAATCTCTTATCCCCACTTGGCATAAAGTCTTCACTCCCCTAATTTTATGCAAAATGTTATACATAATTGAAGCGTGAGAATATTCAAAGCCCTCATAAGCTTTTCTCAAATCTGCATGAGCATCAAATTGCAAAATTCCAAATTCAGCAACAGCATCTTTACCGGCCTTTCTTGCCTGTTCAGCAACCATCTCTGCCGCCGCCTTAACGGCACCAAAAGTCACACTGTGCTCTCCCCCGACAACCCCTACAATCTTATTCTCCTTATTATAATCCCGACAGATTCCCTCTACAATTTCATTAATCTCCTCTGAAGATGCATTTACTTCATCTATGGTTTTTTGCATCTTATTCTGCTCTTCCCCTTTTGCAAGGGCATCAATCACTTTCACGGCCTTTGCCCTGGCATCCTTGCTAATCAGCTCTATATAATCTTCCGCCGCAAAAAACTTTAAGTCATCGCCTTTATTTTTTGCAATTTTATTTCCCGCCGGACTTGAATTTTCAGCAGCACCGGCAATAAAGGTTTTACCTGTGCCGATCTTTAAATTCTCAGAATTTTTTATCCCCTCATCAAACAAATCTACCTGAATGGAGGCATCAATAATTGCCTTTGGCCCTTTTGCAGTACCGGCTGAATATGAAACAGTTGCATCCCAAGGGACAGAAACCAGCACCACCGGACATTCGTCCGCCTCATAGGGCATTCCAAAATAATTTCCATTGGGAACACCCACTCCGTTAACATCAAATTTTTCCATAATTGGTTTATAAAACTGTCGGGAGCTAAATGCCAACCTCCGCCATGAATTTGATTCTCACCAGCCTTATCTCCTCCTCTGAATAATCAGGACCAAGCGCCCTCTCCGCATCTATCAAAGATTCCGTTTCCGCCTCATCTTTAAAATAATCATATATATCCGCAATTTTGTCGTCATCAACTACTTGCTTGATATAATAATCTATATTCAACTTTAACCCGGAGTTCACGATAGATTCTATTTCCGTATAGAGTTCATCCATATCCATGTTTTTTGCATCCGCTATTTCATCAAGCGGAAGGCGCCTGTCTATATTGGAAATAATAAATTTTTTATTGGCGGATTTTACACCGGTGCTGCGGATAATAATGTCCGTAGGCCGTTCTATCTCATTCTCCTTTACATATTTATCTATCAGCTCTATAAATTCTTGCCCGTATTT
>JAQWEK010000145.1 GCA_028704975.1 Bacteroidales bacterium
GTATCCCAAACCCAAACCGCCTTCGGTGGTTGCAACCACAGATGGTTGAAAACCCAAAACCATTGGTAGAGAATGAGATGCAGCTACGCTCTTTAACTGCGTCTTTGATATAGTAGAAAATGTAACGGGCGTATTTGTTCCGGCTCGCACCGCAGAAACAATTATACTGTCAAGACGATTGACCTTTGAAGTATCAGACTTTACAGAAAATGCATTTGCCGTTAAAGGAAATACAATAAGGAATAAAAAAAATAACCTCTTCATAACAAGCTAAATATTAAAAGCTTAGAAATGCAAAGGTATCTTGCTCTCCCTCCGGCGGTATTAACCGCGTCAGGTTCCAAGGGTATGATCTCAGCCTTTCGGCACCCCTAAGCCGCTGCAAAGATATATTTTTGTTTTTGCAAAACAAAAATACAGATGATTACCTTAGCGGATTGGCAATACGGAAAAGACGAGGCCAATACTTGCCGGTAATATAAATGCTACCGTCCAACTGGTTATACGCGATACCGTTAAGCACGTCTGTATCAGCATTTTTCAATGACGCAGAAAGAATACCGCTGCAATCAAGTTCTGCTTTTACAACGCCTGTTTTGGGATCAATCATAACTATCTTGTCTGTCTCATAAACGTTTGCCCAAACAAGGCCGTCTATATATTCAAGTTCATTAATCCATTTAAGTGGTGTTCCGTTCAGAGTAACATTAACTCTGCGCGTGCAATAGAAACTTGCGGGGTCCATAAAATACAAAGTAGATGAGCCATCACTCATAATCATCTCTTTGCCGTTAGTTGTAAGTCCCCATCCTTCAGTAGGATATGAAGCCACACCTACCTTCTTAAATTTATCCGCAGAGTAAACAAAACATGAATGTTCCTGCCATGTAAGAATGTAGATATTGTTTCCAAAAATGCATGAACCCTCCAGGAAATACTTTGCATTAAAATTCCATCTTTTCTTAAGCCCCCCTGTCTTGTAATCTACTATTCTAAAGCTGCTTTCACCGTATTGCCCTGCGCTCTCATACATTACTCCTTTATTGAAAAACAATCCCTGAGTGTAGGAATGTCTGTCGTGAGGAAAAGTGGCAAGCACCTTAACCTTATATTTTTTTGCAATGGTTTTGTCCGCAGAGCTCTCTGATCCGCCGGTTAAGTTGTCTGCCATGGCACCCTTATTTACAGAGCATAGCAAAAAAGCAAGAACCATAACAAGAAATATAACGGCCCCTTTTTTAATATGCAATTTACTAACCTTCATATCAAAATTATTTACTATCGGACGCTGCAACTTTCAAATCACAGCTGCCGTTTTTTTCTGCACGATACTTCATTGCCGCTTTAACAAAAGCAACGAAAATAGGCTGCGGTCTT
Source organism: Bacteroidales bacterium (assembly GCA_028704975.1). Lineage (GTDB taxonomy): Bacteria > Bacteroidota > Bacteroidia > Bacteroidales > UBA932 > Egerieousia. Next base: position 1,378 of record JAQWEK010000145.1, read on the forward strand.
AAGACTCTGCTCTTTAATTCCGGATGGAACTGAACGCCTATAAAAAACGGAAGCTTGGGAATCTCCACAATTTCTGCAAGACCGGTCTCCGGATTGCGGCCCGTAATAATCATGCCCGCCTTCTCAATCATGGGAGCATAATGTTCATTAAACTCAAACCTATGACGATGTCTTTCTGAAATCATCCTGCACCCGTAAATTTTATATGCAAGAGAGCCCTCTTTAATCTTGCAATTGTATGCTCCGAGCCTCATTGTGCCACCTTTCATTGTTAGAGATTTTTGCTCCTCCATAAGGTCAATTATAGGATTTTTTGCAGTTGGATTAACCTCAGTGGAGTTTGCTCCGTCCAATTTTAGAACATCTCTTGCAAACTCAATTACAGCCATTTGCATGCCAAGGCAAATTCCAAAGAATGGAATTTTATGTTCACGGGCATATCTGACGGAAAGAATCTTGCCCTCTATTCCTCTCTCTCCAAAACCGGGTGCTACAAGGATGCCGTCCATACCCTTAAGTTTCTCATTTATATTATTGGCATCTATAAATTCACTGTGTATAGTATGAACATTTACTCTGCATCTGTCTGCCGCTCCGGCATGTATGAAAGACTCCTGAATGGACTTATACGCATCCAGAAGTTCCACATATTTTCCAACCAGAGCTATATTGCACTCATATTTAGGATTATACAGTTTATTCAAGAAAGTTTTCCATGATGATAAATCCGGAGCCGGAATGCTTTTAAGCTTGAATCTCAACTTCTTAAGAACAATATCATCCAGTCCCTGAGCATGAAGTTTTAACGGAACTTCATAAATACTCTTTGCATCAGTACTCTCAAAAACGGAATCCGCCTTTACATTGCAGAACAATGCAACTTTTCTCTTAATGCCGACAGGCAGAGGCATTTCTGTTCTGCAAACTATTATATCCGGATTAACCCCGTCCTGCTGAAGCAATCTTACAGAATGCTGAGTTGGCTTAGTCTTAAGTTCTTTAGCGGCATGTAAGAACGGAACCAATGTCAAATGAAGTACAATGCAGTCACCCTCAGGCATTTCCCATTGCAATTGTCTAACGGTCTCTATAAAAGGGGTAGATTCTATGTCACCGACAGTTCCGCCAATCTCTGTAATTATTATGTCAAACTTTCCCGTCTTGCCAAGAAGCGTCATCCTCCTCTTAATCTCATCCGTAACATGAGGAATGATTTGCACGGTCTTGCCCAGGTAAACGCCCTCTCTCTCATTATCAATAACGGTCTTGTAAATACGGCCTGTAGTAACATTATTAGCCTGAGACATAGAGACATCCAAAAATCTCTCATAGAGTCCCAAGTCCAAGTCAGTCTCCGCACCGTCATCCGTTACGTAGCACTCGCCATGCTCATACGGATTTAAGGTACCGGGATCTACGTTAATATACGGATCAAACTTTTGGATTGTCACTCTTAAGCCTCTGGCTTGCAGCAGCTTTGCAAGAGAAGCTGCCATAATACCTTTGCCCAGGGAGGAAACAACTCCGCCCGTAATAAAAATATACTTTGTCTTCATGGTAATGATTGCGAAATGTCCTCTTATGGATCACTTCCTGTCGGGATGCAAAGGTAATTCTAATTAAAATTCAAAGCAAAGTTTTTACCGCATTTGCTTTGTAAAATTAAAAAGCATACTTTTGTGCCACGGCGGGAGGCT
>JAQWEK010000146.1 GCA_028704975.1 Bacteroidales bacterium
GGGATGACAAAAATGAGTCTTGTTCCAAAACAGCTTGCAGTTGCCGGCATTGAGCTTAAGGATTTCCTAACAGACATGCTTGAGAATATTTGATTTAATGCTCAACACTTAACAACTACCAACCGATACTTAATAATTTATTTTGTGACAATTAAAGAATTCATAGATTTTGGAGTTGAAAAACTCTCTTCTCTTTATTCAAAGGAGGAGTCTATTTCTTTATGCAATAGGTTATTGGTTGGAATATCGGGTTATAAAGATTATGCCTATATTTCAGATCCCGGCAGAGAAATTTTACTGATAAACAAAGAATCCGTCGAGACAAAAAAGGATGAATTATTCTCCGAGTCAATGGTTAGAGACGCGGTGCTGAGGATGGCAAAAGGGGAGCCTGTACAGTATGTGCTTGGTTATGAAATGTTTTGCGGGCACAGGTTTAATGTCGGGCCAGGAGTTTTGATTCCTCGTCCGGAAACCGAAGCAATGGTAAGTTTAATTACTCTGAGCAACAGTTCCAGAAAGCCTTATGAGATTTTGGATATTTGTACAGGCAGCGGGTGTATTGCATGGAGTCTGTGGAGTAATTTTCCGCGCTCCTATGTTTACGGTTGTGATAATTCCGATACGGCTCTGGAATATGCCAGAAATCAGAAGATTGAGCGGAGAGAACCGGATGTTGCCGGCGGAATGCCGGAACATATAGATTCTGTAGTAGACGGTGTAAAAGCGGATCAACCCGCTCCTGACTTTTTTAAATGTGATATACTTTCTCCGGAGGCATTGTCCATGTTTGGCGGAAGGAAATTTGATATCATTGCAAGCAATCCTCCTTACGTTATGGAGAGGGAGAAAAAATATATGCGACCTAATGTTCTTAATTATGAACCGGCGGAGGCGTTATTTGTTCCTGACTATAATCCGCTTGTGTTTTACAGAAAAATTTCTCAACTTGCCTTTGATATGTTAAATCGTAACGGAAGGATATATTTTGAGATTAATGAAATGTTCGGGGAACAAGTAGCCTCTCTGATGGGTGAAATGGGATTCTCTGAGCCTCAGGTAGTTACGGATATCAACAATAAACCCCGTATTGTTAGAGCTCTAAGGTGGTGATGGCTCCAGCCACGCCAATATATTCCGAATTGTAACCAATTCTTCACAATTTTTATTTTGAAGAGTCCCTTATGGGAAAAACAACCATCCTCTTGTGCATACAGGGGGGTGTTATCATTGTATTTTTATCAACCTTAATTATATTATAAAATGAAAGTAACCAAAAAATTCACACTCCCGGAAAGTGAGATTCCAACGCAATGGTATAACATTGTAGCGGACATGCCTAACAAACCACAACCTTTGCTGCATCCCGGCACCCGCAAACCCATAAAAGCGGAAGATATGGAGGGCTTATTTGCAAAAGAGCTTGCAAAACAGGAATTTTCAACCGAGAGGTGGCATGAAATCCCCGAGGATGTGAGGACTTTGTATAAGATATATAGACCGTCTCCGCTTGTGCGTGCTTCCGGCTTGGAGAAAGCGCTTAATACGCCTGCAAAGATTTATTTTAAAAATGAAAGTGTCAGCCCGGTTGGTTCTCATAAGCTTAACACCGCAATTGCACAGTGCTATTATAATGCGGAACAAGGGATTACGCATTTAACAACAGAAACCGGAGCGGGCCAATGGGGTTCGGCCATGGCAGTTGCGGCAAGGCATTTTAAAGTGGGACTGGATGTGTTTATGGTTAAAAACAGCTATAACACAAAGCCTTATAGAAAGATAGTAATGCGTACATACGGGGCAAACGTACATGCGGTTCCGTCACCGGATACTGAATACGGACGCGCAGTTCTTGCCAAAGACCCAACGTGCCTTGGCAGCTTGGGCATGGCAATTTCAGAAGCTGTCGAGATGGCGGTGCATAGTGATAATGCCAGATATACACTGGGAAGCGTGCTTAATCATGTGCTTTTGCATCAGACGGTTATAGGCCTTGAGGCGGAAAAGCAGATGGAGATGACGGGAGATTATCCCGATAAAGTTATTGCATGCTTTGGCGGCGGCTCAAATTTCTCCGGCATCTCATTTCCGTTTTTGAGACACAATTTTCTTGACGGGAAAAAGACACGTTTTATGGCGGCGGAACCGGCAGCATGTCCAAAGCTTAGTTGCGGTAAATTTGAGTATGACTTTGGAGACACAGAAGGTCTTACTCCGCTTATTCCAATGTACACTTTGGGACATGATTTTCAGCCGGCGCAAATACATGCCGCAGGTCTTAGATATCACGGCGGCGGTCAGATAGTCAGTCAGTTAAAGAAAGACGGCCTGATTGAATCCTATCCGATTGATCAGAGGGAAACATTTGCCGCCGGCATTACATTTGCCCAGTCAGAAGGTATCATCCCGGCACCCGAATCTACACATGCAATTGCACTTGTAATTCGTGAGGCACTTAAGGATAAAGCAGAAGGAAGAGATGAAACAATTCTGTTCAACCTTTCCGGTCACGGTTTGCTGGACATGGCTGCCTATGAGCAATATATGGACGGAAAGCTCTAAACTCCCGACAGATTATTTTTTTAAAAGGCCCGCTTTTCGCGGGCTTTTTTTGTGGTTGGAGCGTTATTTAATCAGCGGAGCGGCTGCAGGCTCATGCGCTATCCAAGCATCCACTTCCACACCGGTAGAACGTGAATTGTTTTGCCAGAGTTTGTTATAGTTTTTTCTTCACTGATTGTAAGGATAGTTCCTTCTTTAAGTTTGTAAGTTACGAGTGCCTCCATCAGACCCTTCATTTCTCTAGATTCTGTCTCTTTGTTTTCCAGTGATACGCAAACTTGAATTGCATTACATATCTTGTGTCCGTGGCGACATAAAAAATCACACTCAGATTTACCGGAATAGTAATAAATATCTTCCCCTCTCCTCATAAGTTCCACGCATACTGCATTTTCCAACATGCTACCTAAGTTGTCGGATGCATTAAAACCTATCTTATTTATTATTGCATTATCAATAAAATATATTTTTTTAGGACTTCTCA
>JAQWEK010000034.1 GCA_028704975.1 Bacteroidales bacterium
TGACATCTGTCGGGACAGAAAAACCCTTTGGCTTGGCAGCATCTCTTGCGGCATCTGCGGCCTTCTCCTCATCTGAGCGCTCATCAAAATATGCAGGGTCCTTTCTGTCAGGGTCATCCGGATATGACAGGTACAGTTCCGGATAAGGCACTTTGTCTCCCAGTTGCCATCTTAAATGGGTATTGGTCCCTGACATGATATCCGGAGTAATTTTAAGATTGTTGGTATACTTGTCATATAGCCTGTCCCAAAACCTAAAATTACTATACGGTGAACCATTAATGCTTGTTGCAATAATCATTACCTGATCATAGGAAGTAGCACTTCTAATATTTGCCATTTTATTTAAGTAGTCTATTGATTTATCGTTCTTTGTATAAGAACATTCTCCAACAATTTTAACCTCTACCTTGATGCAAGTTCCATTTATTTTGTCTTTAAGGATATACGGCAGATACTTTAACTCAACAACAAAAATCTCACCCGTAGATTTGTTCTCATATTTCCATGTGCCCTCATATGCAGCCTTAATATCTTCATTGGTGTAAGTGACCTGAGATGCGGATTTGCTGCGTACGGTCTGTTGGCATACAGCACTTTGCAATGATATGCAAATAAGCAGTATTAATACCATTATCTTTTTCATCTTTTCAAAATTTAATGCATGCGTGTCCACTAAAAATTTGGGCACAGTTAAATATTAAAAATTAAACAACAACGGTTCACTAGAACCATAAAGTTCATTGACAATATTGTAGTTAGGGTTGTTAAGAAGATCTCGGACATTGTTTGTATCAGTGAGTGACATACTCAGTACCTATAGCATTTCGTAAACACGTATTTTGAATTATACATATACCAATCGTATGATTGACAAAGTTATTAATTCAAGTCCGTTGACTCTGGGCATCCTTGCAACTACCTAACTTTAAATATTTTCAAAGAACTTTTATGATTTTTTAGTGGACACTAATGAAAACATTTAAGAGATAACATCTATGAATTTAGAGTAAATTATGGAAGCAATGAATCCGCAGCCGGAGGCGCGCTGCATCTGTCACCGCAGCAGCGCGTTAAACCAATTATTTCCGGCGTGCTGGCAACCGTACGCAAGAGTAGCGCTGCAAGAGTGGCGCCGCAAACAATGGTAGCTCCGCAAGCAAAGCGGCGGACCGACTCGCATGCTAAATGGTAGGTGTACCTAGTGTACCTTTGTCATCACCACATTTACAGGAACAGAAAATCCCTCCGGTTCTTCCGGCTCACCTGTAACATAAGTTCTTACGCCCTCACTATTCTGTGGATACCACAAAAGTTTCTCATCTCCCGCCTTTGTGGAAAGTAATTGTACATATCCGCCACCCTCAAACTTTTTATATGTTAAATCATCAAAATCCAAATTGAGACTCTTTGCATACCCTCCATACATTTGGACTGGAAAAGACATTCTTTCCCGCCACCCCAACTGATGCCATTCTAACTGATTATAACACTTCCCTTTCATTTTATCTAAGGCATCCAAAATCACATTAGAATTTTTAGTATAACAATAACTACCATAAATCATTATCCTGCTGGGGCCATTGTCTCCAATTACGTTTTTTAATTGAATAGTAAATACCTCGTGAGTAGTTGAGTTCTCATACTTCCATGTCCCCTCATACACAGAGGCAGAATCAGCCGTTGTCTGAGCATAGATTTTAGGGCTAAATAGAATTATAGAAAGTAATAAAATTATCTTTTTCATAAAGGCAACACTATTTTATCTTGACGGTTTATTTTATGAATGATATTTAACGTTTTTGGTTTGGGGGACCATAGCGAATCAAATTTATGAAAACTTTCCTACCTGTGTAAAAAACTCCTATAAATGTACTCTTAGGAGCCATTTTGCAGCCCCTCTCAGAACGCACAGAAAGGCAAAAATGCAACTTGCTGATTAACAGCGTGTGACAAAGTATAAAGTACACGAGAAAACCGCAAGCGGCTGTAAGTTGCTGATAATCAGATAGGGAAAATTTAGCCTTTCTGCGCCTCTCAAGCGGCACCATCTGATAACCAATTCCAAATTCAGACAGTTTATGAACACTTTCTTGCCGTTGTAATCAAAAAAAAGTCAAATTTTGAAATAATTTTCCTACAAAAAAAGGAAGCCTTGCATGGCTTCCTTTTTTGTAGGAGGTAAGAGAATCGAACTCTTATTTGAAGAATGAGAATCTTCTGTCCTAAACCGTTAGACGAACCTCCCGTTTTGGGAGTGCAAATATATGCAATTTTTTTTATGCTGCAAGCATTTAAGGGCTTATGCAGCAAACATTAGAAATACTCTGTAAACAACAAATGCTACAATCCATGCAAGCGCAAGAGTGTAGCAGACAGTAAATAACGCCCATTTCCAGCTGCCGGTTTCATTTTTAATTGCTCCAATGGTTGCAATGCAGGGGAAATATATAAGCGTGAAAAGCATTAGGCTTAACGCAATTGCAGGTGTCAGATCCATCACGGCGTTCAGCACTCCAAGGGTGCTGACTACAATCTCTTTTGCAGCAACTCCGCTAAGCAGCGCAACGCTCACTTTCCAATTAAAGCCAAGCGGTCTCATGGCGGGTTCTATGAACTGGCCGATCATCATTAAGAAGGAGTTTTGTTCTGTCGGGAAATAGCTTAAGGCCCAGATTATTATAGAGCCGGTCAAAATAATTGTGCCGATTTTGTGAAGGTACTGTTTCCCTTTATCCCATGTGTCGCGCATCAGAGATTTGAAGGTGGGAATTCTGTATGGCGGCAGCTCCATTACAAACGGTGTTTCATCTTTTGAGAATAAAAATTTTTTAAAAATTTTTGCCATGACCGCCGCCAAAAATATGCCGCCAAAGTAGATGCAGAAAATTACCAGTCCGGCGTAGCGTGGAAAGAATGTTCCTGCAAGGAGCAGATAGATAGGAAGTCTGGCGCTGCAAGACATCAGGGGATTAATCAAAATTGTAATCATTCTGGAGTTGCGGTTCTCTATGGTTCTTGTTGCAAGAATGGCAGGGACGTTGCAGCCAAAGCCCATAATTAGAGGGATAAATGAGCGGCCGTGCAATCCTATCTTGTGCATGATTTTATCCATGATGAACGCGGCGCGTGCCATGTAACCTGTTGATTCTAACAGCGATATAAAGAAGAATAGAATCAAGATGTTTGGAAGGAATACAATCACACCTCCAACGCCTTTTATAATTCCTCCGATAAGCAAAGCGCGGAACCAATTATCAGGCATCAGAGCAAAAATTTTTGCTCCAAGCCAGTTAACGCCTGAATCAATCCAATCCATCGGATATTGTCCAAGAGAAAATGTGGTCTGGAACATGATAAATATCAGTGCAATAAATATTGGATATCCCCAGTATTTGCTTGTTACAACACTGTCTATGCGTGCCGTTTTGCTTAGGGTCTTTTTAGGTTTGGCCAGCGTAAGTGTCTCTTTTAGAGCTCCGTCTATAAAGCCGTATTTTGCATCCATTACGGCGTTTTCCGGCGTATCGTGAAGCTCTTTCTTTACTTTTGCAACCTCCTCATCTCTGACGCGGAATATATCCGCATGATTTGGGAACTTGGCCACAAATTCTTCTATCTGCTTGTCGCTTTGTAGAATACGAATTGCAAGAAAACGCGGAGTGAACTCATCCATTGCATTTGGATTTTTGTAAATCTCCGTTTTTATTCTGTCAAAACTTCTCTCCAGCACCGGACCGTGATTAATATGAATGTGCTTTAAGACATCTGTAACTCCTGCAACCTTGAGTTCTGAATTATTTTCTGTTCTTATATCTTTTATAGAGGCAGAAGCCTGAACGCCGTCATGCGGAGAATTTTTTTTATCTCTTGGATTTTTAAGCGGGTATCTTCCGCTGGCATCCGTAGACCGGACAAAGTCAGCCTCTTCATAAACCTGTATGGCAGTGCTGAACAACTCCGAGATTCCCCTTCTTTCCGTACTGACTGTCGGGACTATAGGTACTCCAAGCAGTTTCTCCAACTCTCTGTAATCCACGTGATCACCATGTTCTTTTAACTCGTCAAACATGTTAAATGCAATCACCATTCTCAGATTCATATCTATAAGCTGTGTTGTCAAAAACAGATTGCGCTCCAGATTTGTAGCGTCCACAACGTTTATGATAACATCCGGCTTCTTGTGAATGATGTGGTTGCGGACATACTTTTCTTCTGGACTATAGGCTGATATTGAGTAAGTTCCGGGGAGGTCTGTCAAAGTTATACGATAACCCTTAAAGTAAAACGAGCCCTGTTTTGCATCAACGGTCACGCCGCTGTAATTGCCAACTTTCTCATGTCCGCCGCTGGAAATGTTAAACAGACTTGTTTTTCCGCAATTTGGATTTCCTACAAGTGCAATGCTAATCTCCTTGCTTTTCTCCCTTGCACCGCGTGCAAGCTCATCTTCTCCGGAATCTGTAAAGTTTTGATTATAAGCTTTGAATTTACAGTTAGCCACAGTACATCCGACACACCGTGCGCTTCTCATCTGAGCAGCAGAATCATGTTCGCGCGCAAGATGTGCCGCTTCCTCTGTGCTAATAACTTCAATTTGCTGCGCCTCGCTCCTTCTGAGAGAGACGTTGTAACCTAGAATTTTATACTCAATTGGATCTTTAAGGGGGGCGTTAAGAACAACCTCAATGGTTTTGCCTCTAATAAAGCCCATCTCCACAATTCTCTTTCTGAACCCGCCGTGTCCGTGGACTTTAACAATAACGCCTTTCTCGCCGGTCTTGAGATCTGATAGTTTTTCCATCTGTTTCCTTTGACTCTTACCGGCGGCAAAGGTAGTGAAAATAAACCCAATTGTGGCAGGCCGCTTAAACTACCTAAGGAATCTCTCCGCCGCGTCAAAAACGCGCCTAAAACTTGTATAAACAGTATCCGGCAGCAACTCCTTCATTTTCAAAGATGCAGAGTGCGGCGCCGGGAAAGGAATCTGGTGAGAATATTCAAAAGGGAAATCCATCTCCTCCACAAGACTTATATTATTTATCCCGACAGCATGTAATGCTCCAAATGTCGGGATGACTTTGTCCTTTTTAAGAGTCAGCATTTTTATTCTGCTGCGCGCCTTTGTAAAGAAAGATTCTCTCTCTTGCCTAAGACATTCAGGTGTTATCAAGGATTTATAGGCATCATGAATAAAGTCTCCGCAAGTTTTGATAAACTCTGTGCAGTAATAATTGCGGATTTTTTCAAAAGCCTCACTGTCCACAATGTCTTTTGAGTTGCCATCCATGTCTTTGAAAATTGAGCCTCCGCAGAAAGTACATAATTTGCTATCGGAAAAATTACTGTCGGGGTTAGAAATCAGAATTGTCTGCGCCAGTAAAGCTCCAATCGAATAGGCAAAGAAATCTATTCTGCAATCTTGTGAAAATATTTTCTGTCCGCCAGTTAAAATTTTTCCGTCTCTGATATCTCTTGCTAATTGAGCAATGTTATACACAGATTCTCTGCCTGATACATAAAATCTTTGCGGACAGATAGATAGGCGGGAACTCAACGCAACATTGCAGAAAGTAGAATTATTTACTCCCGCAAACAATACCCTTCTTTTAGCTGACCATGGCATCATAATTCTTGGCGCGCACCAGGATGCCGGCGTTCTGTTCATGTGGAATGCCATCGGGAATAAAATGACCGGGCGATTGCAATTAATTGCCAGGTCTTCAGCCCACGTCAGATATTTTTCCCAGGAGCGTTCATTTAGTCCGTGCAGCAATATAATGCATTCTTTTGATCCTCCCGTATTTGTATCCGTCTCTCCTACGGAAGTTTGCGGTTTAAAAATTACAAAATCAAACTCTCTATTCTCTATAATTTTTGTTTCATTGTCAGAACAAAAATCAGTTGATGGCATTCCAATTTGCAGGGAATCAGTGTTTTCACTTCCAAGTTTTTCAGAGAAATGGAGTGGAATCATTTCAATTTTAGAATCATCAACAAGATTTTCTTTTTCAAAAGAGAATAATTTATTAAGCTTATTGGTGCGCTCGGCAAGATTTGTCATATAGAATTTTTATATAAACACAGCAAATAAAACTCCCGACAGTTTATTTTCAAAATAAAAGTGGTACGCCGGAAACAAAAGGGATAAAAGCGATTTTCACGGGATGAATTTGGCTTATTTGGGGCCAAATAAGCAATTAAGTCTTAACTTTGTGCTGCGCGCCCGCGGACGACAAGAAACATTTATGAGAAGATTTTTAACAAGAAATATTCCCGCTTTCATTTATAGAAAGGATAACATCATAAAGCTTGTGGTGTTTACCGCGCTGTTTGCACTCTTTTTTATAAATCTTTACACCCCATTTAATTCTGCCGACTGGTATAAAATTTCAAGGTTTGTTTATTTTTTGTATTCCAGCCTTCTTACACTTACCGGGGTTGTTATAGTTGCAATTAGCAGGACCATAATGTACCACTATGGCAAGAAACATACAATTCCATATTGGTCTTATTGTATATGGATTATTGCGGAAATTTCTGCAATGGCGGCTATATATACTTTTATTTCCTATTCATTGGCGGAGCCAAGAAACTATTGGAATGTTTTAAAGCCTTCCGCAAAAAATACGGCGCTTATAATTTTAATCCCTTATTTTATTTCTCATCTCTTCTTTGTCTTGCAGGAAAAAAACAGGCTTCTTAAGGAGGCAAAAGAGAGGGAAAATGAGCTTATCGGCGCTGCAATACAGACCGGGAAAAATATTGCGGACGGAACTGTCGGGAAAAAAGATAATGCGCTTATTTTTTATGATGATAAGGGGGAAATGAAGCTTTCAATTAAAAAAGAGTCCCTTATTTATTTGGAATCCGCGGATAATTATGTGGAAATATGGTATTTGGGGAAGAAGGGAGTTGCTAATTATCTTTTGAGGAACACCCTTAAGAATATGGAAGACAAGTTTAAGGAGACTAATATCATAAGGACTCACAGATCCTTCATTGTTAATTTTGACCAAGTTAAGGTGGCAAAACGCACAAAAGGCGGTCTTGTTCTGGATATGGGAATTGACAAAATTCCGGAGATACCTGTGTCAAAAAACTACGGAGATAAAGTCATGCAAATGCTTATGTCTTAAATTTTCTCAGATTCTAATATCTGCCGCCTCTTAAATTCACTTGATCAGATTGTAGTCTCTTATGCAGCATACATCCGTGCTCACCTCTCCAATCAATCCGCCCTGGCAGTTGACGCCGGTCTGCACTTTTACAAAGTTGATATATTTTAGTGAGACCGCATTCCCGTCGGTATCTATTGCATTGCTGATTTTGAAGTAGTTAGCTTGGGGTAATGCATGCGGATTATTTACGGGATCGGCTGCCGCAAGACGGTCAATCAAACTAAAGTTATCCGCGTAGCCCCAATCAAAAGCATTGTTAATCCAGGAAGTACCGGCGTTTTCTTTATTGTTGTCCGGAAGGCGAGTTCCTGAAAATTTAATTGTGCTGCCCGTGATTTCCGCACTACCGTAAACAACGGCGTCTGTTGCTGCCCATGCAGGATAATAATCTTGTGCGTGATAGGTGTTACGCCCTATGATTCCGCTCTTGCCGTCCGAATCAATCCACTGAATGTCTGCAGTTAAAGAGATTGGCTTTGTATAAGTCACAGAGTATTTGCGGTTTGTAGTGCCCTTTGCGAATTCGCTCCCTGCAAGTTCAAACCATGTATCATCCGGCAATCCGTTGCCGTTTGCATCTTGCATCACGTAGACAATTCCAGGTTCGGAAGAACCGTCAAAAGAATTTCCGAGAATCTCAATATTGTAACCTCCGTCATTTTGTACGGCGTGGTCAAATCCTGCAATTATGTATCCTCCGAACCCCCCAAGAGAGACGTATGCGCCTTGCCGAAATCTTCCAAGTGCGTATGTGCATGCATCAGCCATTTTGGATGCCGCATAGTTCTCATTTACAAATTGTCCGGGGGCCGCCATGAATTCATAAATTTTATTGCACATGGCAGTTCCTTTCCCCATGGGTGGATCAGTTGTGGTGCTTCCTCCGCCATCTCCGCCTCCGCCGCATGCTGTGCAGATTGAGGCAGCGCACAATAGAGCCAAAATATATTTTTGTTTCATTGCTGTTGTTAATTAAAATCTAATATAAAAATCTCTGCAGTCAAGTGTTAAAAATTTTGCAACTTCTTTGTGGTAAAGACCATGTGGGCCGGTATGTCTCCCGTTGTAACACTCCATTTTTTCTTTCCCTCCTTAGAAAAACAATAAAGAGTGCCGGGTGTTACATAATCCTTGGCATCTGTCACAAATATATCACGGGTTATTGGATTAACGGCTATGCCGTATGGGATGACAATATTCTTTTCTGTGCCGTCCTTTATAAAACTATCCGGCATTTTAACTTGCGCCTTTGTATTATATACCGTGTATGAGATAGTGTTTTTATTTGTCACATAACTCCACCCCGTACTGTATACATAAAGGGAATCCCCGCAAAGTGTCATCTCAGAACACGGAATGTGTAAGTTTTTTGTAACTGTATTTGTTGAGGAATTTATTACATAAATGCTGGACGGTACCGTGTAATAATCTCCTCTGGATGAGACATATATGTTGCCATATTCATCGGCTTCCATTCTATGCAGGTTAATGGCAACATCTATAGTTGTTGTCACCTTGAACTTGTTAAGGTCAATTACAGATACCGTTCTGTCATAATTAGGAACTCTATATCCTCCGGAATTTGCGACATACAAATTATCTCCCGATATGACCATTTCTTCCGGCTGATAACCAACAACAAGCGTATCAATTTTAAAAGTCGTAGTATCCATTCTTGCAACATACCCAAGCCTTGCATTTGGGTTAATCAATACCGGCCCCGCATAGGAACTTATGTATGCATAACCTTTGTTAAATACAATATATCTGCAGTTTGGAATTGTGATCGCAGCAATGTGTTTAGCCGTCCGCACATCCATAACTTCTATATAATGAGAGCAGTTAATGACAGCGTACAATTTTCCCCCGTATATTTGAATATCATTTCCCACATCTCCCAACTCTCTGGAAACAAGTGGGTTGATAGTGGCAAATATATTTTTGTGATAAACACCCGTATTGTAATTATAATAATCCAGCGTGGCTTTATTGCTCCCCATATTTCCCTCATTAAGAAGGAACATTCCCGCAATTGCAGAAGAAGTTTTGCCTGCAGATGTATCAACTGTTGTTGGAGTAGAAGGCACTATTATATCAGAACCTCTGCATCCCGACAGCAAGAAGACTAAAGAGAAAAAGAAAAAGAAATATGTTTTTTTCATAATAAACCCTATTTAGAAAATTACGCTCACAATAAATCTAAAATTTATTCCGGGCATTGGATAGCACCTAACAACTTCATATTGCTGGTTGAAAATGTTATTTACTTCAGCCGATAATCTTATGTCAAAATTATTATTCGCCGTAGCGGAGTTATCTTTTATAAATTTACCCGAATTACTGAATTTTAGCGTTTTCGCAAATGTAAAATCACTTGTGTACCACGCAAGTTCACGGTTCTCCGGGATATTTGCCTGAGAAGAATAGCGCTTGCCGGTGTAAATAAAACTATAGTTGGCTTCCCACCCTTCATACTCTCCGCCTACGATGGCAGAACCGCTATGCCAGGGAATATACGGAATTTGTCCACCGTAATAGTTGCTGCTTTTATCTGTAAAATCTTGTGCCTTTTGATATGTGTAAGTAAATCTTGTGTTTATCCTTGCTTTGTTTATCGCATACGTTCCCGAGAGAGCAACATCAACTCCTTTAATTTCTACGTAACCAAGGTTCACCATTGTCCATCTAAACTGATTGGATGTTGGCATTGCTATTATTTTATCACTGATTTCATTGTAATAAACATCAACGTCTCCCGTGATGTTCTTAAGAAATCCTCCCTTCCATTCTTTTTTGTATGTGGCGCCGGCATCATATTGTTTTGCCATTTCCGGTTTAAGCAATGTGCTGCCTATGAATGTGTAGTATAGGTCATTGAGGGTAGGCATCCTAAATACCTTTTTGTAAAATGCACGGAAAGTCAGATCTATATCATCAAACGGAATATATGATGCAACAATTGTTGGAGTAAATTTGTGTTTATCTTTTGCGGCATTGCTGCCCTTCTTAACATCCTCTGTCACATATGTATATAAAAGACTTCCCTGAACTTTTATTTTTTTAAATCTAAATGATGTTGCAGCAGCTGAATAGATTGTATACCTCTTTGGATATGCAAAATTCAGCATATTGGAATTAAGTTTATTGTATTGAAAATCTGCCGATAGATTTAAATCCCACCATTTATAAAATCTGAAATCATTTGCCGCAGAGGCATATAGTTCATGTTGATTATAGATATTGTTTATATACATTGTACTTACATCCAATCTGGGGTCAGATACGTAATGCAATCTGTCCAATGCAAATTTTGCATTAAGAAGCAATCCGTAGAATCCGGAAAAATTCTTTTTATAAGAACCTTGAGTAAAAAAGTTTCTGTCCCACTGGTGGTCTGCATGAATAAATTTTCCGGGCTCTTCACGTACAGATGCTCCGGGGAAACCTCTATTTGAATCATAAAAATAGCTCTTGACTTTCCACTGAGTTCCTCGTGCTACGCCATCATAAAATTCTCCGCCGCCCGTATGTCCAAATACTGCAGCTTCTGCTCTAAATGATTTAACCTGACCGTTATGCCGGAATTGTGTTGTATCATATCCGTCCTTTTTTCGATATGTAAATTTATACCTTCCGGTTGTGTACAAATATTCTGTGCTGAATGAGCTGCTGATTTTTTCAGAGAATTTGTGTTCCCAAAGAAAAGAGGGATTAATGGTTCCGAATGATCCGCCCTTTGTGGTCACCTTATAATTATTATTTTTAATTCCGTAAAAAGACGGAAGTTTTGTCTCCATGTAGATAGAACTTGCGGAGGCAAAATCTTTTGCAGATTGAAAAATGGAACTCTTTTGTCCGTTATACAAAGAGATTGCCTCCATATTGTCTAGAGAAAATCTTCCAAGGTCGACGGTTCCGTTTTGTGCGTTTCCAAGTTCTACTCCATCATAAAAAACTCCTACGTGCTGAGTCCCCATTCCTCTGACATTAACTGTTTTAAGTCCTCCGATTCCTCCGTAGTCTTTTATTTGCACTCCGGAAAAATATCGTATTGCATCGGCTACTGAGTGAACGCTTAAATTTTCCAGTTCTTTCCCATGCAGAGTTTGGGAAGGAATAATTTTTATCTGGGCTCTGTCCGCAACTACGACAGTGGCATTGAGATATTGCATGCTGTCTAAAGAATGCTTTGCAGAATTTTTTGCATTACGCCTGGTAGTATCGCGCTGTATTTGTGCCGTATAAAACCAATCAGAAGCATCGGCGCGTGAAACAGCTGCTGAAATGTTCCCGGAAAGCAATACTGTCGGGATGGTTAAAAGACTTAATATCAGTAATTTAGGTACTTGCACGCAAAAGTTTTTATTATAGTAGGTTAAAAAAATTATTAAAACGTGGGAGCTGTGGCTTTTGGCTTGCTTCCTTTGTCTATTCTGACAACTATGTTGTCTATTGCACAATATGTCCCGTTATTTATCCCGTAAGTTCCTGTGTCTGAACTGCTCATGTCAATGTAAAGTGTGTGGATTCTTCCCAGGGAAGACAGATTTACGGGCTGCCATTCAGTAAGCGGTCCTTTTGCAGAAGTGTAATAATCAACCAGATAAGCATCTACGCTGCCGGTGGTATTCCCGTTTTTATCAATTCCTTTGAACGTAACTTTAAACCACCCCTTGTTGGCTGCTGTCATTGGATTTTTTCCAACTCCAAAGACATCGTCTATTACCGCTGTATAGTAGCCGTAAGTTGTATTGCATATATACAGGTGATCTATAACGCGTTGCGTGGTATCGGTATCACTGAAGTACATAGTCGGACCCTCTCCGAAACTACTCTTGTAGCCGTAAGAGACTGCACAATTTTTTGAATTATTGTATCCGGGGTATCCGGCTTTATTCTTGTAATAAACATCCATTTGATAATTACACCAATCCTTGCTTTGTATGGATGATAAATCCTTTTTGTTAAAGTTAGAGACTGCTATTCCGCCGCTGTAGTATTGATCTCCGTTGCATTTGGAGCATAAACCGGTACTGTCGTCCATCCAATAATATTTTTGTCCGTAAAGATTTGTGCCGTATTCGTCAGAGGCAATCATGGAAGACTTCATGGATTCAAAAGTTAGCGTAGCCAGCTTATAGGCAGGTTCGTCATCATTTTTGCTGCAGCTCTGCAAAGAACACAAAGCCAACAACATGCACACGGTGCACGCACATAACAATAATTTTTTCATATAATAAATCATAAGATAAATTTTTCCCGTTTTCCGCAGGTACAATTCACTGCATAATTGCAAATGCCGGTCTTCTGACTTATCCCGTCTTGGCGCCTTCCCAGTAAATAACCAGTGGCAAAGAGAACCAAAACTTCCTTGGATTTTACAGCAGCGGAAACTGTCGCCGATTTTCACAGCGTTCCCTGTTGCGTTTGCAATGGCAAATGTAATACAATTTTCTTATTGTTGAAAAAATGTTCACTACCTGT
>JAQWEK010000035.1 GCA_028704975.1 Bacteroidales bacterium
AGCACTTTGCAAAGATGAATGACAATTACTACTCTTATGAATGGACTTGGGCTTATTCAAAAATTCAAGAGGTTTATAATATTAGTCCCGACAGTATTACCGCAAAGCAGATAATTGATATTGTGAAGGATTGGCAGAGCGCGGTTATAGGATTGGATAATAAGATCTATGATGACGCTCGCAAGGAATTTTCCATGCAGTCAATGACCGGATTTGGTGTTGACGGAACAAGGGATACTAAGATAGAAGACTTTGAGAGTGTGAGGGGAGATTTTGAGAGCAATACGTTTGTTAAGGCTATTTTAAAACACATTGAGGATAAGCAAGCTCTTGGTGACGAGCTTATTGCCCGTCTTAGGCGTATCTGATATCAACAAGCACGCAAGCAAAAACAGTTTGCAGGCATGATTTTCAATTAAAATATCTTAAAAATTGCAATAATTGTTAATAAATGTTGTATTTTTATTGCGATTTAAAATTAAAGTCATGGAATTTACACTTGATAATAATCTTCCGGAATACCCAACATTTGCGGAGGGCATTCGCAGAGCCCCGGACCGTGGTTACACACTTAACCGGGAGCAGACAAAAGTTGCCTTAAAAAACGCATTGCGCTATATACCAAAAGAACTTCATGAGAAACTTGCCCCTGAATTCATGGAAGAGCTCTATACACGCGGCAGAATTTACGGTTATCGCTTTAGACCTCAAGGGGATTTGAAAGCCAAACCGATTGATGAATATGAAGGAAAATGCATAGAGGGTAAGGCTTTTCAAGTAATGATTGATAATAATCTTTGCTTTGATATTGCTTTATATCCTTATGAATTAGTTACTTATGGAGAAACAGGACAGGTGTGTCAAAACTGGATGCAGTATCGTCTTATTAAAAAATATCTTACCGAATTGACTCAAGACCAAACGCTTGTTGTGGAATCCGGTCACCCGCTGGGATTATTTAAATCTCGCCCGGATGCTCCGCGTGTTATCATTACAAATGCCATAATGGTTGGAATGTTTGATAATCAAGAAGATTGGCATACCGCCATGCAGCTTGGCGTTGCAAACTACGGTCAGATGACGGCGGGAGGCTGGATGTACATAGGCCCTCAGGGAATTGTGCATGGAACATTCAACACTTTACTGAATGCCGGAAGATTAAAACTTGGCATTCCACAGGATGGAGATTTGAGAGGACATCTGTTTGTATCTTCCGGTTTAGGAGGAATGAGCGGTGCCCAGTCAAAAGCGGCGGAAATATCCGGTGCTGCGGGAATTATAGCGGAAGTAGATAGTTCTCGTATAGAGACTCGTCATAGTCAGGGTTGGGTTAATCACATCACAGAAGATAAAGCTGAGGCATTTAAGATGGCCCATGAAGCAATGACCCGTCGTGAGCCGTGTTCAATTGCTTATCATGGTAATATTGTTGATTTGCTGGAGTTTGCAGTGGAGAAGAATGAGAATATAGAATTGCTTTCTGACCAGACTTCTTGCCATGCGGTTTATGACGGCGGTTATTGTCCCGTACAACTGAATTTTGCAGAACGCACAAAAATGCTGCATGAGAATCCTCACAAATTCCGTGAGCTTGTAGATGAATCTTTGCATCGCCATTTTGCTGCAATTAAGAGACTTGTAGCGGCCGGTACATATTTCTTTGATTACGGAAATTCTTTTATGAAAGCGGTGTTTGATGCAGGAGTTACTGAGATAGCTCGCGACGGCGACGTTAAAAACGGATTTATTTGGCCAAGTTATGTAGAGGATATAATGGGGCCTCAACTGTTTGATTACGGGTATGGTCCGTTCAGATGGGTATGTCTGTCCGGTAAACATGAAGACTTGGTAAAGACTGATCACGCTGCAATGGATTGTATAGATGTCAACCGCAGAGGACAAGATTTAGATAACTATAATTGGATAAGAGATGCAGAAAAAAATAATCTGGTAGTTGGAACTCAAGCCCGCATCCTTTATCAAGATGCTTCCGGGCGTTTGAAAATTGCGTTGCGCTTTAATGAAATGGTCCGCAATAAAGAAGTTGGTCCAATTATGTTAGGGCGTGATCATCATGATGTTAGCGGGACAGACTCGCCTTTTAGAGAGACAGCAAATATTAAAGATGGAAGTAACATCATGGCAGATATGTCCGTTCAGTGTTTTGCCGGAAATTGTGCCAGAGGAATGAGTTTGGTATCTCTTCACAATGGCGGCGGAGTTGGAATAGGGAAAGCTATAAACGGGGGATTTGGTATGGTTTGCGACGGCAGTAAGAGAGTAGATGACATACTGCGCTCTGCAATTACATGGGATGTTATGAGCGGAGTTGCAAGACGTTCTTGGGCTCGCAATAAGCATGCTTTGGAAACCGCGGAAGAGTTTAATAAGACAAATGGAGATATGTATCACATTACAATTCCTTATGTTGCAGATGATGAATTAGTTAATAGAGTTATAAAAATTAAGAAATAGATAGTTATGAATAAAATAATTGAGTGTGTTCCCAATTTTAGCGAGGGAAGAGACAAGGCAAAGATAGATAAGATTGTAGAACCGTTCCGCGGAAAAACAAAAGTTAAACTTTTGGACTACAGTAATGACGAGGACCATAACCGGATGGTAGTCACGGTTGTAGGAGAACCTGAGCCTTTGAAAGAGGCTCTTTTGGAGGCAATTGGAATTGCAGTTAAGCTGATAGATTTGAATCATCATCAGGGTCAACATCCGCGTATGGGAGCCGTTGACGTTGTGCCTTTTATTCCAATCAGAAACAGTTCAATGGAGGAATGCATTGCCCTTTCAAAAGAGGTTGGAGCAACTATAGCGGACCTGTATAAAATCCCCGTTTTCTTATATGAGAAATCAGCGACAGCTCCTCATAGAGAAAACCTTGCAGCAATCCGCAAAGGAGAGTTTGAGGGAATGGAGGAGAAAATAAAGTTGCCTGAGTGGCAACCAGATTTTGGTCCCGCCGAACGACATCCAACCGCAGGTGTTGTCGCCGTTGGAGCGCGCATGCCTCTTGTTGCTTACAACATTAATTTGAATACTCCAAGTGTGGAAATAGCACATGACATTGCAAAAAAAATTCGCTTCATCGGAGGTGGTTTAAGATATTGCAAAGCAATGGGAGTAGAACTTAAAGACAGGGGCATTTCACAAGTTTCCATTAATATGACAGACTTCACAAAGACAGCACTTTACAGAGCCTTTGAGATGGTACGCATTGAGGCGCGCCGTTATGGTGTAAGTATTGTTGGAAGTGAAATTATCGGACTTGTTCCAATGGAGGCTCTTATTGATACAGCTTCTTATTATTTGGGACTGGAGAACTTCTCTATGCAGCAAGTTCTGGAATCCAGAATAATGGAGTAATGAGTAATTCCTAAATAACAAGCCGGCATGAAAAATATCATCATTTATAACGCAAAAATAGTTACTCCTTTAGGCAGAACCTCACGCAGGGGGAAAGAAATGCGGCAGCTGCAAATAATTGATAATTCGGAGGTTGAAGTTAGAAACGGAATTATTTATTATGTAGGCAAGACTCGCAATAATTATCGCGACGGTTTCTATGACGGGTATCAATATTTTGATGCAAAGGGAAAATGTTTGTTGCCGGGTTTTGTAGATTCACATACTCATTTTGTTTTTGGCGGAGAGAGAGCAGAGGAGTTCTCCCGGCGTCTGAACGGAGAGAGTTATATGTCTATTATGAACCGCGGCGGAGGCATTGCCGGCACGGTTAAGGCCACTCGCGCATTAGCTTTTAACTCAATGCGTTCCGGAGCTGCAACATTTTTAGAG
The DNA here is from genome assembly GCA_028704975.1 of Bacteroidales bacterium. Taxonomy (GTDB): domain Bacteria; phylum Bacteroidota; class Bacteroidia; order Bacteroidales; family UBA932; genus Egerieousia. Next base: position 3,811 of record JAQWEK010000035.1, read on the forward strand.
AGGATGAGCAGAATGGGTGTTACTACAGTTGAGGGGAAGAGTGGTTACGGCCTTAATAAAGAGACTGAACTCATGCAGCTGAAAGTGATGCGGAGTCTTAATGAAGATGAAAATAAAAAGGTAGATGTTGTTTCAACTTTTCTAGGTGCTCATGCTTTGCCGTCAGAATACAAAGATAGAAGCAAAGAGTATATTGATTTCTTAATCAAGGAGATGCTGCCTCTTATCAAAAAAGAAAATCTTGCAGAAAACTGTGATGTGTTTTGTGAAGAAGGAGTTTTTTCAATTGAAGAATCCAGAAGACTTTTAAGTGCCGCGCAACAGCTGGGGTTCAAATTAAAAATTCATGCGGATGAAATAATTTCTCTTGGCGGGGCTGAACTGGCGGGAGAACTCCACGCTCTCTCCGCAGACCATCTTCTTCATACATCCGATGCGGGCATTAGGTCTATGGCAGATAACAATGTGGTAGCCACGCTTTTACCGCTTACTGCATTTGCATTAAAGGAGCCTTATGCAAGAGGAAGAGAGATGATAGATTCCGGATGTGCCGTTGCTTTGGCAACCGACTTAAATCCCGGAAGCTGTTTTTCCGGTTCAATTCCTTTAACTTTTGACTTGGCGTGTATCTATATGAAATTTACCGTAGAAGAGGCGATTACAGCTTTGACTTTAAATGGCGCCGCCGCCATTGACAGAGCGGAATCTGTCGGGAGCATAGAGAAGGGAAAGAAGGGGGATTTTGTGTTGTTGTATTCTTCTGATTACCACGTCTTGCCATACTATATTGGAATGAACTGCGTTGAATCTGTCATAAAAGAGGGTGCGCTTTATCAAGTGAAATAATTAATTAAAAAATAGAAATTTTATGTTAGTAGATTTAACCGTAAAACAATTTTTAGATAAAGTATCGGGCAATGATCCGGTTCCGGGAGGCGGCAGCATTGCTGCTTTAAACGGTTCAATAGCAGCATCTTTGGCTGCCATGGTAGCTGGTCTTACAATAGGCAAGAAGGGCTATGAGGATAAAGCTGAACTGATGGAGAAAATCCAAAAAGTCATGTTGGAAAACAAGGCCGCTTTCATAGCAGATGTTGACAAAGATTCAGAGGCTTATGATAAAGTTTTTGGATGTTTTAAAATGCCAAAAGAGACTCCGGAGCAGAAAGCTGCAAGAAGCGCTGCTATTCAGGAAGCTACAAAGTTTGCCGCGGAAGTTCCTATGTCTGTGGCGCGCCGCGCTTATGAAATTATGGACATGATTGCAGAGGTTGCCCGCAAGGGAAACAGCAATGCGGTAACTGATGCATGTGTTGCAATGATGGCTGCACGTTCCTCTGTATTAGGGGCATTGCTAAATGTTAAAATAAATCTTGGCTCTCTTAAAGATGCCGACTATGTAGTCAGTATGAAAAAAGAGGCGGATGAACTGGAGAAAAAAGCTTGTGAGAAAGAGAGCGAATTATTAAAAGAAATTAATCGGAAATTATAATGAAAAGCAATATTTACCGCGTAGGTTCCGGCAAGCTTACGTTTGCTATTATAGAGAAAATATTAAAGGATAAAATGACATTGGAGCTTGCACCGCAGGCAAAGCAGCGCATACAAAAGTGCCGTGATTATCTGGATAAAAAAACAAGAGAATCAAAGGAGCCTTTGTATGGTATTACAACCGGATTTGGTTCACTTTGCAATAAGAGCATCTCTTTTGATGAGCTTGGAAGATTACAGGAAAACTTAATAAAGAGTCATTCCTGCAGCGTTGGAGAGGAAATCAGACCGGAGATTATAAAGCTGATGTTGCTGTTTAAGGCTCATGCTTTATCTCTGGGACACAGTGGAGTACAAGTTGGAACGGTGGAAAGGATAATAGATTTTTTTAACAATGATATTTTGCCCGTTGTTTATGACAGAGGCTCGCTTGGCGCCTCCGGAGATTTAGCTCCGCTGGCAAATTTGTTTGTGCCTTTGATTGGAGAGGGGGATGTTAATTATAAGGGAAAGCGTCGTACAGCAAAAGATGTTCTTGAGGAGTTTGGTTGGAAGCCGATTAAACTTATGAGCAAGGAGGGTCTGGCATTACTTAACGGAACACAGTTTATGAGCGCAAATGGCGTTTTTGCCGTGCTTAATGCTTTTAGAATTTCCAAGACGGCAGATTTGATAGGCGCAATTTCACTGGATGCTTACGACGGCAGAATAGAACCTTTCATGGATTGTATTCAGCAAATGCGTCCGCACAGAGGTCAGATAGAGACGGGCGAAAGATTCCGTAAAATTTTGAAAGGCAGCAAACTTATTATACAACATAAAGTTCATGTGCAGGACCCGTATTCATTCCGTTGCATGCCGCAAGTTCACGGTGCCGCAAAGGATGCCATTCATTATGTGGCTTCTGTTCTTGAGACAGAAATCAACTCTGTAACAGACAATCCTACAATTTTCCCGGAAAAAGATATGATAATTTCCGGCGGTAATTTCCACGGAGAGCCTATAGCAATACCTTTTGATTATCTGGCAATTGCATTAGCTGAACTTGGAGATATTTCTGAGCGCAGAACAGCGCAGCTTATTTTAGGATTACGTGATCTTCCGGAATTTCTTGTTGCAAATCCGGGTCTGAATTCAGGTCTGATGATTCCGCAATATGCCGCAGCATCAATGGTAAGCCAGAACAAGATGTACTGTTTTGCCGCATCCAGTGACTCAATAGTCTCTTCAAACGGCCAGGAAGATATGGTTAGCATGGGAGCAAATGCCGCCACAAAACTTCATAAGATTATTGATAATCTTGAGAGGATACTTGGAATTGAGCTTCTTAATGCTGCCCAGGCAATGGAATTCCGCCGTCCTTTAAAGAGTTCTCCTATAATTGAGAATTATCTGTCGGGATACCGCAAGCAAGTTGCTTTTATCCGGGATGACGTTGTGATGTACAAGCAAATCAACAAAACTGTTGATTATTTGAAGGCCGCGGAGTTAAACTTTTAATTCCCGACAGCGTGCCTTGCTAAATTCTGTCCCGTCCATGCACGTTTTTTACTATATTTGCTAACTCATGAAACAAGAAAACGTAAACATGGAAGAAAGCCGAGAAATAATCCGCGAGATTGCAAACGAGGAGTATAAGGAGGGATTTGTCTCTAATGTGCAGCAAGAATTTGCACCAAAGGGACTAAGCGAGGACATTATCAGGCTGATATCTAAAAAGAAGAATGAACCGGATTGGCTTCTGGATTTTCGTCTTAAAGCGTATGCAAAGTGGAAGACGATGAAGATGCCAACATGGGGACACTTAAAAGTTCCGGACATTGATTATCAGGATATTATATATTATGCTGCTTTATCAGGAAAACCGGTTGCCGGTGTTGCCGGAACGGAGGCCGTTAAAAGCGATATAGACCCCGAGCTTGAGGAGACATTTAACAAACTTGGTATTCCGCTGAAAGAAAGAAATGTTTTACAGGGAGTTGCGGTGGATGCCGTATTTGATTCGGTCTCCGTTAAAACAACATTTAGAGAAACACTTGCGGAAAAAGGCATCATATTTTGCTCATTTTCAGAGGCTGTCAAAGATTATCCTGACTTGGTAAGAAAATATCTGGCAAGCGTAGTACCTATTGGTGACAACTATTTTTCCACACTAAACTCTGCCGTCTTTAGCGACGGTTCCTTCTGTTATATTCCAAAGAATACTCGCTGTCCGATGGAAGTTTCCAGTTATTTTAGGATTAACGCGTCAGGCACCGGACAGTTTGAGAGAACTTTAATTGTTGCAGATGAGGGTGCTTATGTCAGTTACCTGGAGGGTTGTACCGCTCCAAGAAGAGATAAGGCGCAACTGCACGCTGCTGTAGTTGAAATAGTTGTAAAGCAAGACGCAGAAGTGAAATATTCAACCGTTCAGAATTGGTATCCGGGCAACAAAAACGGAGACGGAGGTATTTATAATCTTGTTACAAAGAGAGGGTTGTGTGAAGGAGCTAATGCAAAATTATTTTGGGCTCAAGTTGAAACCGGTTCTGCCATTACATGGAAATACCCTAGTACAATATTGAAAGGAGACAATTCGACATCAGAGTTTTACAGCGTTGCGGTAACCAATAACTGGCAGCAGGCCGATACCGGAACAAAGATGCTTCATGTTGGGAAAAACACCCGCAGCAGAGTAGTAAGCAAAGGGATATCCGCAGGGCATAGTGAAAACAGTTACAGGGGATTAATCAGAGTTTTTCCAAACGCAACCGGTGCTAGAAATTATTCACAATGTGACAGTTTGCTCCTTGGAGACAAATGCGGTGCACATACTTTTCCGCATATAGAGAGTGCAAACAAGAGTGCCATAATAGAGCATGAAGCAACAACCTCCAAGATTGGAGATGACCAGCTTTTCTATTGCAGGCAGAGAGGAATAAAGGCTGAGGATGCCGTAGGACTTATTGTAAACGGCTATGCCAGAGAAGTTTTAAATAAGCTCCCGATGGAATTTGCAGTAGAGGCTCAAAAACTTTTGCAGGTTTCTCTGGAGGGGAGCATAGGATAGTATGGGGACATTTTTAAATATGCATTTTTTGCTTGGCATTAAAGAGATTGTACTTAATTTCTTTAGCATTCATAATATTATCTTCGTCATTTTTGGACAAGGCGTGAGCGCGTTGGAAATTATTTCCGTTATTGTTGGGTTGTTGTGTGTCTTTTGTGCGGTTAAGGGCAAGGTTGCAAATTTCTGGTTTGGGTATTTGTATAACATCCTGCTGTTTTTCCTATTCCTACAAAACAGACTATATTCCAGTATGTTATTGCAGCCGATTGCTTTGGCAATAAATTTTTACGGACACTATAGATGGACTCATCCTCGCAGTAATGAGAAAGATGATAAAAACAAACTTAAAGTTACTGTTTACAATAACGGACAACGCACGGTGGTTGCCGGAGTTGTTGTAATTTTTATGTTTATTTGGGGATATCTGTTATCTAGGATAGATATTTGGTGGCCGGCGGTATTTACTTATCCTGCAACTTTCCCTTACTTTGATGCATTTGCTCTTGGTCTCGTTCTTGCGGCGCAATGGCTATCTGCACAGAAAAAGCTGGATTGCTGGGGAGTATGGCTGATTGCGGATATTGTAAATATTATTTTAAGCATTAAATCCGGACTTGGCTTTATGCCTTTAGTCTATGTTGCATACGTATTCCTGGCAATTGGAGGATTTATGATTTGGCTTAAAATGTATAGAAAACAGAGGATCACTGAGCTGAAAAAAGAGGCAACCTCTGAGATAAACGGAGAAACAGTTAAGAAATAATATCTGTCGCGACAGATAATAAAAGAGAAAGAGATATGGAAAAATTACTGGAAATAAATAATTTGCACGCAACAATCAGCGGCAAGGAAATCCTTAAGGGAATTAATCTTGTGGTAAAACCGGGTGAGATTCACGCAATTATGGGTCCAAACGGGAGCGGAAAAAGCACTTTGTCTGCAGTGCTTGCGGGCAATGAAAATTATATAGTTACGGATGGAACCGTAAAATTCATGGGAAAAAATCTTCTGGAGATGAAACCGGAAGAGCGCTCATGGGCTGGAATCTTTTTGGGCTTCCAATATCCTGTGGAAATCCCCGGAGTAACTAATGTGAACTTTATGAAGACGGCTGTAAATGAGCATCGTAAAGAGAAAAATCTTCCAGCCTTGAGTGCGGCGGAATATTTAAAAATGATGAGAGAAAAGATGGCCATTGTGCAGATGGATCCTTCATTTTCATCTAGAGGTGTGAACGTAGGTTTTTCCGGCGGAGAAAAAAAGAGAAATGAAATTTTTCAAATGGCAATGCTGGATCCGGCTCTTGCGATACTTGATGAAACCGACAGCGGTCTGGATGTTGACGCTTTAAGAATTGTGGCAAACGGGGTCAACAAATTAAAGACAAATGACAATGCATTTATTATAATCACTCACTATCAGAGACTTTTGGACTATATAATCCCGGATATTGTTCACGTTCTTTATAAAGGGAAAATCATAAAGACAGCCGGAAAAGAGCTGGCTCATGTTGTTGAGACCAAAGGATATGATGAGATGATTAAAGAGCAAGAGGAGAATGGATAACAACTACAAATATCTAGGCAACTTTACGGAACCGAAGGATTGTCCTAATGCGCTGTTGAGCAACACATTGCAAAATGACAGCCATGGCAATTTCAAATGCCGCGTACCGTTAAAAAACACAAAGCAGTATTTTGTTGTTGACGGCATGTTGAAGGAGAGCGATTCTTTTGTGTGTTCCGAGAATGATTCTGCTTGTTCAAATGATATAATTGCGGAATGCACAGATTTTGCAAACGGAAAAGAGTCTGTTCAAAGAGAATTTTCCGTTCATACAAGACTGGGCAAGGTTAGCACAAAACTTTCTATGCCTAAGATTTTTAGGGAGATTGAAAAAGGTGCTCCGCTGAATATTAATTTGCCGGAAGGGAAAGTTGTTGAGAATCTTTTGCAGATAATTGCAATAAGAACCAATCCGCAAAAGACAGAATTAAAGTATGATATTAATATAACCGCTCAGAAAAATTCCTCAGGAAAAATTATTTTATGTTCTCATACTTTGGCGGAAGAAAAGTTTTTAACAGCGGAAAACATTAACATAAAAGTTTGCGAGGGAGCAACTTTGGATTTCCTTGCAATGCAGAACGAGCATAATCTATCCTCTCATGTAACACATTTTACTATAGAGGTTTGCAAGAACGCAACCTTTCATCTTAATTTGATTACTTTGCATGGCGGAGAGATAAATAATAACATAGAGACATATCTTACTGGAGAGCATGCAAATTGTGAACTTGACGGATTGTATCTTGCGGATGGCAAGCAAAAGATTAAAACAGAAATTAATCTAACTCACAAGGCTCCAAAATGTAATAGTCTTCAGTTGTTTAAAGGAATTCTTGGCGGAGAGGCTGTTTCTAATTTTAGCGGAGAAATACTAGTGGCTCCCGACGCTCAGAAGACAGAAGCATATCAGTCAAATAATAATTTGCTTACGTCTGATACCGCACGGGCAACTTCAGAACCTCATCTCATCATCTATGCGGATGATGTAAAGTGCTCTCATGGAGCAACTATCGGGAGCTTGGATGAGGGAGAATTATTTTACATGCGTTCAAGAGGCATAAATATGGATGAGGCAAAATTGCTTCAACAACAGGCATTTGCGTATGCGGTTCTTGAAAAGATTTCTAATGAGGAGCTGCGCAGCAGATTGAGTGATCTGGTAGAAAGAAGATTACGCGGAGAGTTTACTCATTGCTCCGATTGCAGCAAGCATTGCTGCTGATATCGCCGCAGGCTACCTCCGGTTGCGGACTGTGGCTTGAGAGAAGGTTGATATGAAAAAGATTTGTACAAAAAAATAAACCAAAAAACATAAGATGTTATGAGCATTTATAAATTTATTGTAAAAGACCAGCAGGGGAAAGAAGTTTCCTTGGAACAGTACAAGGGGAAAGTACTCCTAATAATTAACTCCGCAACAGGATGCGGTTTTACACCGCAGTATGAAGAGCTGGAAAAAATTTATGCAAAGCATAAAGACCAGGGACTTGTGATTTTGGATTTCCCTTGCAATCAGTTTGCAGGTCAGGCCCCGGGTACGGATGAAGAAATTCACAACTTCTGCACTTTGCATTATGATGTCCAATTCCCGCAATTTTCTAAGATTGAGGTAAATGGAGAATATGCTATTCCTCTTTACAAATTTTTGAAAGAGAAGCAGAGTTTTAGGGGTTTTGACAAGGATAACAAAAAGTTCGACCGCATGAACGAGATGCTTGCAAAGATTGACCCGGATTATATGAATAATGCGGAAATAAAATGGAATTTCACTAAATTCCTGGTTACCAGGCATGGAGAAGTAGTTGCCCGCTTTGAGCCCACTGCAGATTTAAAGGTTGTTGAGGCCGCAATTCAAGAACTTTTGTAACACAAAAATATCTGCTGAAACAGGATATTACGTTAAAATTATTTTTTGAAAATACCGTAAATGGCAGAGCCGCTGCCGCTAAGAGAAGCATATACAGCTCCCTCGTCAAGAAGTTGTTGTTTTATTGCAGCAAGTTCCGGATGCTCTTTGAAGACAGGCTCCTCAAAGTCATTTGAGATTGTATTTTTCCAATTCTCGACAGGCTCTTTAATCAGTTCTGCAAGAGATTGTTGTGGGAAACCGGTTTTTTGTCCCGTGTTGCCTGACCGTTGTTCAAGGTCGCCCGTTTTTTCTATTCTTGGTTTTATTAAAGAGTAGGCGTGTCCGGTAGAAATAGAACACTCCGGTTTGATTATTTTTACCCCGTATTTTCCACTTACCAGTTGTTGAATGCCGCTCTCTTTTGTCTCATTATTTTCCGTTGAAAATAACGGCCTTAAAACCTCTCCGCGTCCAATGCCGAGCATCACCTCATTGTAGATGAAGAAAGGGCAATCGCTGCCCAATTTTGCGGCAAATTCGGCAAGCTTTTCATTGCTCAGATTAAGAGCAAAGATTTTATTTAATCCTAAAAGAGTACATGCCGCGTCTGCACTACCCCCTCCAAGACCTGCACCAACAGGAATTTGTTTTCTTAAGCGAATGTTTACGGCCTGCAATTTAAATTCCTGTGCCATAAGATTATATGCCTTTATGCAGAGATTGTCTTCCGGTGTTCCCGGATATGTAATTCCGGTCTGAAAAATTTTTGTCTCCGCGGCTGGAACAATCTCAAGAAT
>JAQWEK010000002.1:0-32818 GCA_028704975.1 Bacteroidales bacterium
TTCACAATATCAATTATCTGCTTTGCGGTAATACTGTCGGGACTAATATTATAAACCTCTTGAATTTTTGAATAAGCCCAAGTCCATTCATAAGAGTAGTAATTGTCATTCATCTTTGCAAAGTGCTTATTGATGTTTTTTAATCTGTCAATTTCTCCGTTCTCAATTCCGTCAAGCAGTTTTGTAATCTCGCTCTGAGGTACAATAAGACCGGAAACATCCACCCAATCTCCGGTCCCGATCACCGTATCCGGTTTAAGACGTTCTCTGATCTGCTCATCACCGGTAAATTGTATTCCCTCCAGACGCTTGATAATTGAATTGCCCATAAATTTATGAATTGCCGTTTCATAAAATTTAATGCCTCTGAAAAGTGCCGAACTTTTAATTTTTGCACTTTGATATGAGTAAATTTCTGAAGTCTCCCCGGATACGCGGACAAGTTCTTTAAGTATCAGGCGACCCTTCATCATCTTCTGAATCGTATACGGACTCAACAGATTGTAATTGATGAAATCCAATCTATTAGGATCTGTACGCTTATCTCTCTTGGGCCATTTTTGAGCATCTCTTATTGTCCCGACGCTTCTTAAATTTACACCGGGAACAAGGTATGTTGTATTGCCCTGCTCTATCAAATATGAGAATGGCAAATCTGATGTATCTGCATGACTTACATGTCTTCCCATGACTAAAGAAAAGGCTCCGACTCTGGCAGGCCAAAGTATGTAGGAGTCAGATGTTGTTTTTGCGCCTCTCTCCAAAGTACCTTGATGAATCGGACCAAGCTTGTACATATGATTGCTCTGATTGGAGCCGGAACCCGCATTCATAAATGAAAACATTCCGGCAATCAAAAGAGTTGATTTATGATGGGTAACGGTAAACGGCCCGGCAAAAATTGCACAAGCTTCTCCGTTTTCTCCCTGGCAATTGCTAAAAAAAAGGGAGTCTGATGCAGAATAATTATGCCCAAGAAGACATGCCTGACCTACAAAACAACGGCTTAATGTGGTGCCGTCTGTAACACTTGAACCTGAAGATATGATGAAATCTTCACATATTACGTTTGCCCCAATCAAGACTGGCGCAGCTTCATTACAGTTGATGCTGCCGTTATCAAGACGAGACGCTCCATTAATTGAACAGTAATCTCCTATCCTGACGTTTTTTATTACACCGGTATTTTTTATTCTGACAAAAGAGCCAATTGTGCCGGTAGATGAAGCATGCTTATTAGAGTAATAATCAGTAATTTCCTTCATTCGCTGAATAAGTTTCGGACGATGCCTGTAAAGAGCAATAATGTAAGCCTGATGAGCGGAAAGCTTATCGCTTATAAAAACTTCTCTGCCTCCCGTTTCATTAAGAACGGATGCCGCAACTCCATTTCCAAAGGTGGAAACCCTGTCCACATACATCAATCCGACATTTTCTATAAGTGTGTGATCTCCAATAATATAATTGGCTATATAGTTATGTATTTTTTCAATGCAGCAATTGTCACCGACAGTAACATTGTGTAATGCGGCATATTTGAGCTGGCTGTGTTTTTTTATTCCGCCCGGCAGAATGAATGAATCCTCCATAACGCCCAAGTAAATTGTGCCTGAAAATTGTACGCAGCTTACATATTCCGGCGTAAAGTTTTCAGCAATATTAATATTATTCCAATCCTCCGCGGTGCAGAATTGTTTCTCCAGCCGGAGTATTTCCTCTCCGGTCAGTTTGCGATAATTTTTGTCCATAGATAGTTTTACTTTAATATGGTTAGTTTGGCCCATCTCTTTTATGTAAATTTATATAATATTTCTCATTTCCTATAACAATCTAATAATACATCGCATGTCCCTCTTTCACCACAAACTTATATCTGCAAGCCAGACAAAGACTGCGGACATGCCGGCGTGAGAGGAGCATTGTTTAGTTTTAAATAAATATCTTTGCAGCAATAAATCAGAAAAACATGGCAGACAAACAAAATAAAGCGGCAAAAATACCGCAAAGGACGGAAATCAAAGAGCTTGGCAGAATTGCGGCCCTGGATAAACTATTTGAAAAAACCACATACAAAAACAGTGACATTCAACTGCTGAATAACACTGATTATTACTACATGACCGCCAATCGCATAATGATGGAAGGCGTTGATTTTGACTTAACTTACACGCCCATCAAATATTTGGGCTACAAGATGGGAATTTATGCAATGGGACCGCTATACGCCCGTAACTATGCGCCGTACGTCTTAAGTTTTAACGTGGGAATCTCCGGAAAATTCAGCTATGAAAATGTAGATTGGCTTTGGGCCGGAATACAAGCCGCAGCAAAAGAACATAATATTTCTAATGTCACAATAGATTTAAGTTCCTCTATGACAGGACTTATCATAAGCTGCACATCTGTCGGGAGACAAGAGAAAAAAATAGTTGATACATGGCCAAAGATAGACAAAACCTCTTTGCTGTGCGTAACCGGAAATTTGGGTGCCGCCTATATGGGACTGCATGTGCTTGAAAGAGAAAAAGTTGCTTTTGGAAAAGTGCCGCCTGAAAAAATGAAAGATTATAAGCAGCCTGATTTAAGCAAATACAAATATATTCTTAGCCAATATCTTACACCGGAAATAAACAGCAAGTGCATAGATAATTTTAAAGAGGCGGGATTTTATCCGTCAACGGGATACTTCATTACCAAGGGTTTAGGTGATACAATAAAACAGCTTTGCAAAGAGACGGGGTTTGGCGCAAAGGTTTATTTGGATAAAATTCCCATTGCTCCGGAAAGCCGTGCAATGGCGGATGAGATTGGAATTGATATAATTACATCCGTTATAAACGGAGGAGATGATTACCGTCTTCTATATATTGTTCCGCTGGAACAGCATGAGCAACTGCATAAAGAGATGGGAGACTTAGATGTAATAGGTCATTTGTGCCCGGCAGAAAACGGTACGTCACTAATTACGCCAGACGGCAGATGTCTGGAAATCAAAGCTCAAGGTTGGAATTGACCCCACTGCGGCTTACATGCTGACAGAGGTAATTGCCTTATACTTAATATCCATTTTTTCAAGTTCTTCCAGCAAAGGCCTATCTACATTGACCTTTTTGGAGGAGGCATAACTTAAAGAGATGCTCCTCTCCGCTTCAGTCATAACAATATTCAGCGGAGTTGTGCCTTTATTCTCTTTAATGGTGTTAACCAGGTCTTTACGGTAATTCTTATCCAATTTCTCTGACTGAATATACAACGTCAGACCCTTCATAAACTGCTCTTTTAGATTTGCCAGAAAAGTTATTTTTTGAATTCTGATTTCATAATCAGTCTCTGAATTATACCTCTTCCTAAGCTTGCACTTTATAAACAAAGCGGCTCCCTGATTTAAAAACGGAAGAAATGTTTCAAAGTCTTTTCCAAATACGGAGAATTGCATTATCCCGGCATAATCCTCTAAAGTCATTGAAGCAAAAGGTTTTCCGCTTTTCTGTGAAACCTTTTTTGTTAGAGATGAAACAATGCCTCCCACATAAAAATCTCTATCTGCCAATGCGGGATTATTTTTTACTTGCTGTACCAGAGCAGATGCCTGAACAAGATTGTATGAGGTAAAATTATCTATCTCAAACTTGTACATATCAAGAGGATGTGAAGAAATGTACATTCCCACCATCTCTTTCTCCTTTTCCAAAAATTCAAGATTATTTATATCCTCTTTTGCTGCGGGGATTTCCGGAGTCTGAGCCTCAAAGCCCGTATCAGTCTCCCCAAACAAAGAACCGCCGTTATCTTCTTTCTTATTGACTATCTGAGAATAACGCACAAGCGCATCTAGAAAAATCTCCCCTTTTGAATTCTCGGAAAAATACTGGTCACGACGGATTTCAGGAAATGACGAGTCAAATGCTCCGGCATAAGCCAAAGACTCTATTGTCTTTCTGTTGATGTTTCCGTTGCCAGCCTTCTCTGCAAAATCAAAAATAGATTTGTACGGAGCATTGTTGATAATAACCTCGGATGCCGCTCCGCCGACACCTTTGATTGCGGCAAGTCCAAATCTGATTTCATTATCTCCCGTCACTGTAAAATCAACTCCGCTCTCATTGACATCCGGCCCTAATACTTTTATTTTCATTAGTTTACACTCATCCATCAGCTTGGAAATCTCCGCAATATCTCCAAGATTCTTGCTCATATTGGCAGCCATAAATTCGGCCGGATAGTGCGCCTTAAGCCAAGCCGTCTGATAAGCTATCCAAGCATAACATGTGGAATGTGATTTGTTAAACGCGTATTTGGCAAATTCCTTCCAGTCATTCCATATTTTTTTCAACTGCTCCTCCTTGTATCCGTTGGCAATACCACCCTTCATAAACAACTCCTCCATCTCCATCATCTTATCTATCTTCTTCTTACCCATTGCCTTACGCAGTCCGTCTGCTTGCCCTCTGGAGAAACTTGCAATCCTCTGGCTCAGCAACATGACCTGCTCCTGATATACAGTAACACCGTAAGTATCGGAGAGAATATCCTCCATTTCCGGCATTTCATAAACAATTTTTGTCCGCCCGTTTTTCCTGTTAACAAAATCGGGAATGTACTGCATGGGGCCCGGACGATACAATGCATTCATTGCTATCAAATCCTCAAACCTATTGGGTTTTAACTCTCTAAGCCACTTCTGCATTCCCGGACTTTCAAACTGGAACACCGCAACCGTATCACCCTTGCCGAAAAGTTTAAACGTTGCCTTATCATTCAGCGGCAGGGTATCAACATCAACATCAATCTTTTTGCTCTTTTTTATATTTTCAACGGTTTCCTTTAAAATGGACAATGTCCTCAAACCAAGAAAATCCATCTTGAGCATCCCAACATCCTCTATATCCGACCCTTCATACTGGGACACCCAAATATCATTGCCGGTGTCTTTGTCTTTTGCAATGCTAATAGGGATATGTTCGCTCAACTTATCGCGACCTATAATTACAGCGCAGGCATGCACTCCGGTATTTCTAACCGTGCCCTCCAACATGCGGGCATATTTCATTGTCTCTCCAACCTCCGGAGTCTCAGGATGTTCATACTCCTGCCTGAACTCAGGTACAAGTTTAAGACAATTGTCAAAATTCACGGCAACTTTTTTAGAATCTGTCTCCTCCGTACCGTCCGGACGCTTAACTTTTACCTGCTCTTCCGGAAAACTGGACGGCACCATTCCGGCAAGTTTGTTGGCAACAGCCAGCGGGACATCCTCTATTCTAGCTATATCCTTAATTGCACTTTTAGTTGCCATTGTGCCAAAAGTGACAACGTGAGATACGTGGTCTTTACCATATTTCCCCTCTACATAGGCAAGCACATCACCGCGGCGCTCCTCCTCAAAATCAATATCGATATCGGGCATGGAGATTCTCTCCGGATTTAAGAAACGCTCAAACAAAAGGTCATACTTTATTGGATCTATCTTTGTTATTCCCAGGCAATAAGCAACAACACTTCCGGCGGCGGAACCTCTGCCCGGTCCAACCCAAATACCCTTTGCTCTAGCCGCATTTATAAAATCTTGAACTATCAAAAAATAATCGGGAAAACCCATTCCTTTAATTGTCTGCAGCTCAAAATCTATCCTCTCCTTCAACTTTGGAAGCATATTGGGATATCTGGTCTCTGCGCCTTTATAAACCAAATCTCGCAGATAATCATTGGAATCAGAATACCCGTCCGGCAGCTTGAAAATCGGAAGTATGTGGTCATGGTCAATATCGTACTCCTCCACTTTTGCGGCAACTTCCAAGGTGTTGGTAATAATCTCCGGATGAGTTATATGCATGGCAGCCATTTCTTCTGCCGTCTTCATGTATTCCTGCTGAGTATAGTGCATTCTGTCAGCATCAGTTACACGCGCGTTAGTGTTAATGCATATTAATCTATCGTGAGCCGGGCCGTCCTCCTTATTTACAAAGTGGCAATCATTTGTAGCAATACATTTTATTCCAAGTTTTTCACTTAACTTAAATAACCCTGCATTTACAATTTTCTGCTTCTCAAACACTTCCTGGCTTTGTCCGGGGACTTCCGTACGGTGCTGTTGAATCTCAAGATAGTAATCTTCTCCAAAAACTTTCTTAAACCAAAGCGCAGATTTCTCCGCTTCTTCCATATTTCCCGCCGCAATCAGACGCGGCAACTCACCTCCAAGACAAGCGGAAGATGCTATAAGATTTTCATGATACTTCTCCAGTATCTCTCTGTCTACCTTTGGTTTATAATAAAAGCCCTCTGTCCATCCGATAGAGACAATTTTTACAAGATTATAATAACCTTCAATATTTTTTGCAAGCAAAATCAAATGATATGCACCTTGGTCTTCCTTACCCCTTTTTACAAATCTGCCCTCCGGATTTACATACACTTCACATCCCACAATCGGCTTAACCACTCCTTTAAACTTTTTTGCAGTCTTAAGGAATTCCTTGACCCCAAACATGTTGCCGTGGTCCGTCAAAGCCATTGCAGGCTGATGGTCCGCCGCCGCTTTCTTAAAATAATTCTCTATTTTTCCCTCTCCGTCAAGAATGGAATAGTAAGAGTGAAGGTGTAAGTGAACAAATTGCATTATTTTTCTCCCGACAGTATGTTTTTAATTAGATATCAATTCCGTTTTGTTTGTTGCGCTCTTGCATTTCTTGTTTAAATAAGAGCTTCTCCCGTCATTTCCTTTGGCTGCTGTATTCCCATAAGTTTCAGAATAGTAGGAGCAATGTCACACAGTCTTCCGTTCTTAACGCACTTAACATCATCGTCAACAACAATAAATTGAACCGGGTTCAAAGAGTGCTGCGTATTTGGAGACCCGTCGGGATTAACAGCGCAATCGGCATTACCGTGGTCAGCTGTAATAAGTACGGTATACCCGTTTTCACGCGCAGCCGCAACAACCTCTTTTACAAGGCCGTCAATACATGTAACTGCCTTCTCTATTGCGGCAAAAACTCCGGTATGCCCAACCATATCTCCGTTGGCAAAATTCAGAATTATCATATCCTCTTTTTTAGTCTTGATTGCCGCAATTAATTTCTCCGCAACTATCGGCGCGCTCATCTCCGGCTGCAGATCATACGTTGCAACTTTTGGAGAAGGAACCAGGATTCTGTCCTCATTCTTAAACGGTTCCTCCCTTCCGCCGCTAAAGAAAAATGTAACGTGAGCATATTTTTCCGTCTCCGCTATTCTTAACTGATTTTTGCCTGCATTTGCAACTACTTCTCCAATAGTGTTTTGCACATTTTCTTTGTCAAACAAAATATGCACTCCCTTAAACTCGTCATCATAAGGTGTTAAGCAGCAGTAATACAGAGGAATCGTATGCATTCCATTTTCCGGCATATCTTTCTGAGTTAGAACATATGTCAACTCACGCGCGCGGTCATTTCTAAAGTTGAAGAAAATCACTGCATCATCTTTTTGTACTGTGGCAATTTGTGGTGTGCTGTCGGGAAGCCGGTTATTTACATCACAACCGGTGCTATTGTAGGCATCCGTTTTGGCTCCGGAAGCCGCTCCGCAAATAGAAATCGGCTTTACAAATTCATCGGTAACACCCGCTTTATATGAGGCGTTCATTCCGTCTGCGGCAGTAGCATATTTAGCCCCCTTACCATTGACAATCAGGTCA
Organism: Bacteroidales bacterium; assembly: GCA_028704975.1. Lineage (GTDB taxonomy): Bacteria > Bacteroidota > Bacteroidia > Bacteroidales > UBA932 > Egerieousia. The sequence continues at coordinate 7,679 of JAQWEK010000002.1, forward strand.
TAACCCTCTTTAATTCTGTTCCATCTTTTGTCACGGTCCATAGCATAGAATCTTCCAACCACGCTTGCAATCTGACCACAAGATTTTTTCATATGCTCCTCCAGTTGCTTGATAAATTCTATTCCGCTGTGAGGGTCGGTATCACGTCCGTCCATAAAACAGTGAACATAAACCTTTTGCAGACCACACTCTTTTGCCGTGTCCAAAAATGCAAACAGATGGTCCAGTGAACTGTGAACTCCGCCCTTAGAAACAAGTCCCATCAGATGAAGCGCATGTCCCTGTGCGGCATAATCGTAAACCGCCTTTACCTCTTTATTTTCCAGCAGCGCATGTGACTCGCAAACCTTGTTGATTTTTACCAAATCCTGATAAACAACTCTGCCGCCGCCTATATTTAAATGTCCTACTTCTGAATTCCCCATTTGTCCTTTTGGAAGGCCAACATCTTCTCCGCAAGCTTGCAATTCAGAATGCGGATACTTTGTTCTAAGCGCATCAATATTAGGCTGTCCCGCCGTATAAATTGCATTGGTTTTGTCATTTGCTCCAATGCCCCAGCCATCCAAAATCATTAATAAAACTCTCTTGTTCATAATATATCTCCTTGTCTTTTTTATTTTTTTATCCCGATAGATTAACTTCTTCCTCCCGTAAATTCACTTTCTAAATAGACCTCGCAAATTACTGATTTTTTCACTAGGAAAAAAGACAATTCCTATTCTCCTGAATTGTACAACGTTGTGCAACATTTTTGTAAAACCAATTGATTTACAGCGTATTCCAAAATGTGGCCCAGAGGGGCCCAGAAAGGCTAACTTTCCTCCATCTGATTATCAGCTACTTACAGCCGCTTGTGGTTTTCTCGCGTACTTTATACTTTGTCACACGCTGTTAATCAGCAAGTTGCATTTTTGCCTTTCTGTGCGTTCTGAGAGGGGTTGCAGCGGGATGGCGACGATGGATTGTAGTGGTAGCGCGTCGCATGCCTCTGCTCCACCGTTGTTCCAAGTGCCGGTGTCTTGCGCTGCTCTGCTCCACTTTATTATTGGGTCTTCTATCATCCTGCGCCAAAGATTATTACAGGGCTTCCGGGGAAGATAACAAGGCTTACGGTTCTGACGGGGTGTTCACACTCCCGGTAAATCTTAACAGGTACAACCTTCTCTCCACGGGGAGGGGTACTAAAACATCTTCTTCAGATACAACCTACTACATTAATGTAGATTCCCTGATTAATTGGCATAAATGCAGAGAGATGATATTCGCAGGAGACGGATATGTCTACACTCAGGTGCCCTTCAAATCCAATGAGGAGGGTATATATGGTCTGTGCGCACCTACTGGGGCAAAAAACATGAAAGACTCTGTCGCGAGGATAAAATGCTTCTACATTCTTCTTGAGAACTACAAAAAAGGGGAAAGATATGAGTATCTTGTAACCATGATCCCTGCAAAGCAAATGGAAACACAGGGAAGGGATTACGATTTTCTGAGCAAGCCCAACTTCACCGGTTTAGTCATATATTCCTCATTAAAAGGGGAATATATAAGGGAAGAGATATACAAGAACGGAATTGTATATAACGGTAAGCTCTGGAGCGCGGAAGAAAATAAAAATGCAGGAAAAACAAAGGATGATGATGATGTGGTTAATGGAGGAACATTGAAAGCCGCTATTTGCACCGCAGACAAAGTCTCCGGTAATAAAGAACTCAGAGATTGGATGAATGCCAATAGAGGTTTAACATATAACTATGTAACAAAAAACACCGTGACAGAGGAGGGCAAGAAGCCCGGCGGAGGAGGGGATGGAACCCAAACACCGACACCAAAAATGCAATACACAATCATAGTTCAGAATGCCGGATGCAATCATGAAATACAAAAACAGATAACTGTCACAAAAGGTGATACCATACACATTACTGCCGCAAAATCTTACGGAGATACTTGTCTCTTCTTCAGTTGGGAGAGTAGTAGTGGAACTTGCGGGACTGACCCCACTTACACAATAAACAATGTATCTTCAAATGTGACGCTTACAGCCAGATATGCCTCTTCTGGCGATTGCTATAAAATTTCTCAAATACTCAATAATGAAACATTAAGAAGGGCTATTAATATATTAATGGGGATGTCACAAGATATTGAACATGGATTTTATATTCAGGATGGTAATGTGTTTTTTTATAATGGAGGCTATGATTACGTGAGGTCAGGAAACATAAGTGGATATATTGAGGCAAAATTTCATGATCAAACGGAAGGAATTCTTTTTCCAAGTGATAAAGACTTTGCAATGTATTGTCTAATGTTAAGAGATCATTCAAATAATTGGAACTCTTTTGTTTATGGAATTACGAATTTTTCAGACTTGTTCACTTTCTCCATTAGTAATATAGAATTATTGAGGCAATTTATAAATAGCGGACCAACTGATGAAAGCGAATTTTTAAAATTTATCAAAACTGATTTTGACAATAAATGTGGTTATGATACTGTAACAACAACGTTAAACAATTTTAATAAATTGGAGTCATATATCTCAAAATATGGCTTAAGTTGCTATTGGACAAATGGCTATACAATTGATGATTATGGAAATAAGTTGTTTTATTGGCAACATTATAATGGCAGTACATTCGTAAAAATGGATTGTTATAGCAACTCGTATTAAATATCAGCATATGAAAAATCTTTCACATAAAATTCTTTTAATCCTCTTGATCTTTTGCAACATTGGAACAGATATGCATGCCCAGAAAATCAGGGATTTGGCTAATATGACAATAGATGAGACAATCTCTGTATGGGCCGGGGAATGGAGATATGAAAATGACACGACAAGAGAAATTTTCATTATTAATCTAAAATGTACAGAAGCAATAATTAACAATAGCCCTGGAATTAAACATAGTTTTACTTGCGTTTTCAAGGGTTCTGTTTATTATTCAAGGAATAATACGGTTGTCTATGATAACAGAAAAATTTTTGACACATTAGTTTTCACAGGGCTACTTAAGGAAATTGATAAATTTAGCCGAGTACCGGAACTTTATGTTTATCAGGGCAGAACCGACAGGCCTTTGTTATGTTTTTATGATTTAGTACACCTACGCAATGGGGAAGGTCATCCTATTTTAACAGTGAATGAAGAAAACAAATACAGACTCTATTGGCACTTGAGTGGACAAGAGGGAGAACTCTCCGGTAAAGAATCTGAGCCAATAGCTCCTGGTTTTTCTATACCGACGAATGTTGTTTTGACCAAAGTGCAACGGGAGTGATTTTAGGTGCGCACGCTACACATGCGAATTAGCCCGCCGTATTCCTCGCATCTAACAAGATGTTTGTATTGTATTCCTCCCACACTTGTTGCATGGCCTTGTTTCTTTTTAAACGCATTAAATAAAATAAACAGAGTGGTACCATCATACGTAAAAATATTCTGAATTCATTACTTCCATAATTTACTCTAAATTCATAGAGGTTATCTCTTAAATATTTTATATAATAATATGGAATTGTCTCTAAATAAGCGAATAGCAACAGTGTTCTCATTATCTTCCCTCTCTCTTTAATCCCCAACTTATTTATCGGGTTGGAGTAATAATCTCTGTTTGCTATAATCCCTGCATGCTATAATCTTCCTAACGTCTCTTCCTCTCTTGCGATATCCATAAACATAAAGTTGTATAATTGTACAACTTTATGTTTATGGAGTATTCTCTCTCCTCGCCGGGTGTTAAAATCATTAACTTTGCGGCATGTTTTACGTCAGCGAATTAAAAAATACTCCTCCGGAAAAATGCTCTACGGAATTGCAAAAGAAAATTTATGAGACTTTTACAAAATTGAACATCCCTTATGAACGAGTAGATACAGACCCGGCAATTACAATGGATTTATGCCTTCTGATAGATGAAAAAATCGGAATCAAAATAGTTAAGACTCTTTTTCTTTGCAATAGACAACAAACTGAATTTTACCTATTTGCAACAAGAGGGGATAAACCGTTTGTCACAAAAGATTTTAGCCGTGCGCTTGGCATTTCACGTGTCTCATTTGCACCGTCAGACAAGCTCTTGAGCATGATGGGAACCGTAGTGGGCGCCACAACTGTTTTGAGTGCACTATTGGATATGGATGCGGAAAAAAAGGTAAAAATTGTCTTGGACAAAGAGGTCACCGACGGTGAATGGTTCGGGTGCAGTGACGGTACTGTTAACGGTTATCTTAAACTCAAACTCAAGTATATTCTGGAAGATTTCTTCAATTATACCGGGCACAAGCCGCTGATTATAAATGTTTGAGTTTTCTGTACTATAATTTTACAAAACCAATTGATTTACAGTGGATTCCAAAATGCAGCTTAGATGACTCCCAAAAGGCTAAAATATCCCTATCTGATTATCAGCCACTTGTGGCTGCTTGCGGTTTTCTCGTGTACTTTATACTTTGTCACACACTGTTAATCAGCAAGTTGCGTTTTTGCCTTTCTGTGCGTTCTGTGACGGGTGCTAAACCGGTCATTTTAAGTATCTGTAAAATAATTTGTTCCGTTAAAAAGGATTTTTTCATTCACGCCTACCGCGTTTTATTGTACATTCGACGTTGCGCTTGAATGCGAGTTAGATCGCCGTTTTCATATTCGACGTTGCGCTTGAATGCGAGTTAGACCGCCGTTTTCACATTCGGCGTTGCGCTTACATACGAGTTAGACCGCCGTTTTCACATTCGGCGCTATGCTTGCATGCAGTTGCCGGAGCACAAAATACGTTGGAAATTTGCTCAGTTTAATTATGCGGCAATTTATTTGCGTTGCCGACACACAAAGTACACTGAACATCAGTGGTTTAACGCACTGTCACGCGAGGATTCACCGGCACTTCACATTAGGCTACGCGGCATTAAGTCAATCCGCTTGAGAAACACGCGGGCAAAAAAAAGGAGAGACAAAAATGCCTCTCTTTTTTTATGCATTGTTATCATCACTCCAAGGTTATAGCTGCGGCTGTGAAGTAGTAAGATAACCAAGAGCGATGTCCAGAGAGCGGGGAAAAAAGAAGCGCATTTTTGGGGGAATGGAATCCCAATTGGTCTCTACTTTGCCTGTGCCGGCCGAGTATTTCATAATCAGCGGATTATCGCCAGCGTTGATTGATTTGGAATCAGAGCTGGCCCCGGAAAGAACGGCCGTGAAAAAAAATTCTTCAGAGGTTTTGCGCCTGTACTCTGTAGCGAGAACGTCACGGCTTGTATTGAGAACGTCAGAGCCGGCGTTGAGAACGGTGCGGCCGGCGTTGAGAACGTCACGTCCCCCCGCGGTAATTTGTTTGGAATTTAACTTCTGCAATTCGTCAGCGGTCGGCAGCATAAGCCACTCGGAACTTAACGTAAGAGTATAATGATTCTTAGGCAACTTCAAATCCTTGCCGGACATAAGCGCATCGGTGTCTAGAACAAACTCTTTATCAGCAAGTTCCGGATAATTATAGTTATCCGTCACATTACCTTTTAGGGCGCTTCTGATTGCCAGAAGGTTCTCTCCTATTTTGTAACTTTTTACCGTCAGATTTAATGCCTCCGGAAATTTTTCTCCCTCTTTGATTATCATTTTTTCTGCTCCTATTATTTCTAAACTTATTGTCGCCGGAATATGAATTATCTCTCCGGACATCCGCATTGCTTGCAAACTCAGCCTTGTTATAGCTATCATCCCATACAAGAGAAAAATCAATAATCTTTTGCTCAAGATTTGTCTTCTCAACTTTAATCTTAACCTTATCTCCAAGCGTAAATTTCTGATGCGTGGATTTGCCTATTACACAGTAGTTTTTCTCATCAAACTCAAAGTAATCCTCTTTGATGTCCCGCAAGGCAACCATACCCTCAACCTTAGTAGGTTCTATCTGAACATACAGCCCCCAATCTGTAACTCCGCTAATAGTGCCGTCATAAATCTGACCAATCTTATCCTCCATAAATTCAGTCATCTTATACTTAACGCTGGCTCTTTCCGCTTCTGTTGCAAGCTGCTCTCTTTCAGATGCATGCCGGCACATATCTTCATAATATTTCTTGTCTGCGCTCTTTCCGCCGGCAAGATAATTTGCAAGCAACCGATGAACCATCATATCCGGATAACGCCTGATTGGAGAGGTAAAATGAGTATAGTATTCAAATCCTAATCCGTAGTGTCCAATATTATCAGTTGAATATTCCGCGCGCGCCATTGACCTCAGCGCAAGGATTTCTATTGTCGCACATTCAGGCTTGCCCTTCAGAGAATCAAGCAGTTTGTTCAATGCTTTTGCAAGTTGCTGGGGAGTATCTGACGGATCCATTGTATATCCAAAATGTTTTATGAAAGTTCTTAGCTCTGTGACCTTATCCATATCAGGCTGATCATGAATACGATACACAAACGTAGGTGCTTTTATTTTAAGTCCGGTTGTGACATAAGCGGCAACCTCTTTATTTGCAAGAAGCATAAATTCTTCAATCAGCCAGTTAGCCTCTCTGGAAATTTTCTCCACTATATCTATTGGCTTACCCTTCTCATCTACAAGCACTTTCATCTCCGGTCTCTCAAAACTTATGGAGCCTTTTTCAAATCTTTTCTTCCTTAACAGAGTTGCAAGTTTGTGCAATTGAAGAACCGCATTAATCACTGTTTGAGATGGCGCATCTGCCAGCAATCCTGTCTCATCATCTTTATTTTTATCACTCGCGATAGATGTTTTGTAATTTGTTATATCTCCGTTATTCTCAATCAATTGCTGCACTTCTTCATAAGCAAAGCGGTGGTCTGACTGAATAATCGTACGTCCAAACCAACGGTCAACAACATTGGCATTATCATCCAATTCAAACACGGCGGAGAAAGTAAGTTTTGCCTCCCCGGGACGCAAAGAGCAAAGTCTGTTTGACAAAATTTCCGGCAACATTGGAACCGTCCTGTCAACCAAATAAACAGATGTTCCTCTGTCAACAGCCTCTTTATCAATAACGGAACCCGGTCTTACGTAATAAGATACATCTGCAATGTGAACACCCGCCTCCCAGTGTCCGTTATCCAATTTTTTAAGAGAACAGGCATCATCAAAATCTTTTGCATCGGCGGGGTCAATTGTAAATGTACAAGTACCTCTAAAATCTCTCCTTCCGGAAAGCTCTGCAGGTCCGATAGTTACAGGAATTTGCCCTGCGGCATTTTCCACTCCGTCAGAGAATTTATATGGCAGTCCAAACTCCGTTAAGATTGCATGCATTTCCGTGTTATTTTCCCCGGATGCTCCCAAAACATCTATCAAATCTCCTTTTGGAGTCTCTTGTCCGCGTGAAAATTCCTTAACCAATACTGCAACTTTAAGGCCCTGGTATTCAGGCTTTACTTGCTCTATCGGGACCTCAATATCATAAGGCATGTTTTTATTCTGCATTATCACCCATGCCTTTTGTCCTGTTATCTGCAAAATGCCTATGTAAGGTCTTTTGCTCCTTTCCGCTATTTGAAAAATTTCTCCTTCCTCACGATGGTCATTTTTTGCCCTGCGGGTTATTGCAACTTTAACCGTATCATTATTAAGCGCTCCGTTTAACTTCCCGGCAGGAATAAAAATATCATTCTCTCTGTCCGGAACCGTAACAAAACCAAAGCCACCCGCAGCCATGCTTAATTTCCCCGTAACCTCCTCAATTACATTTCTACTGTTACTGCGATTTTTCTTATGGCCGTAACGGCTCATAATTTCGTCTTCTGTCCCATATTTGGGACCAGACTCTTTTTCTGCAGCATGTACATATCTGCTGTTTTCTCTTTTGCTGTGACTTTTACGGTTGTTGTTGCCGCCTCTATTTGAGCGGTTTGAACCGCCTCTGCTATTATTTCTGCTCATGAATTTTCAATATTAAGATTCACAAATTTAACAAAAAAAGCGGCCAAAAACTGACCGCTCTTTTTATATCATTATTATTTAATAATTACGCTTTAACCTCGGGAGCCGATTGTGCCACTGCCGGAGCAGCTGCAACCTGTTTCTTAACTCTCTTTCTGCTCTGATTTTTGTCATCTTCCTTATCCTCTTTTTCTCTCTCTTTTTTCATGTTAATATCATACATGATAGGAGTGGCGATAAAGATAGAAGAGTAAGTACCAACTATAATTCCAAGTGCAAGAGCACAAGAGAATCCGCGGATAACTTCACCTCCAAAAATTGCAATTGCAATCAATACAACCAATGTTGTACCTGACGTATTAACGGTTCTTGACAGTGTGCTGTTAACCGCACCGTTTACGTTATCTCTCAAAAGTCTCTTTGGATATAACCTTCTATACTCCCTAATTCTGTCAAAGATAACTACCGTATCGTTGATTGAGTATCCGATGATTGTCAAAACGGCCGCAATAAACGTCTGGTCAACATCCAATGAGAACGGAAGAATTCCGCTGAATATTGAATAAAAGCCAATCACAATAATAGAGTCGTGTGCCAATGCAATAACTCCGCCGGCACCCCAAGACCAATTCTTAAAGCGGACTGCTATGTACAGGAAGATTGCAATCAATGATATGATAACGGCCAAAATGCCCTTTCTCTTCATATCATTTGCTATAGTGGGACCAACCTTATCAGAACTTACAATTCCGTTAGGGTTATCTACTGCTGTGGTAAATTCCTGTAGAGACATTGGGGTTTTATACATACCCTTCAAAGCGTTGTATAATTTAGCCTCAACCTCTTTATCAATTGTTGTAGAGTTATCATTTATCTTGTAGCTGGTAGTAAGTTTCATCTGGCTTCCGGCTCCAAATTGCTTAACCTCAACGCTCTCATGGAATTCTTTTATTGCCGCCGCACGTACTTGTTCTGCGGTAACCTCTTTATCAAATCTCAAAACATAAGTACGACCGCCTGTGAAATCAACACCGTAAGTAAAGCCCTTGGTAAGAATAAATACAAGCGCAACAGCTACTATGATTCCGGAAATAACGTATGCGTATTTACGCAAATGAACAAAGTTTACGTGTGTATTCTTTAAGAAGTTTCTGGTAAGCGAGTTATCAAACGTAATGTTCTTATTGCGTGCAAGACGCGATTCAAAAATCAATCTGGAAATGAAGATTGATGTCATCAAGGAAGTGATGATACCAATAACCAGTGTTGTTGCAAAACCTTGTACAGGACCCGTACCAAAGATGAACAAAACAATACCTACAATTATTGTGGTAATCTGACCGTCCAGAATTGCCGAGTACGCATTGCTATAACCGTCATGAATAGCAAGTCTCAGCTGCTTGCCGGCTCGCAATTCCTCCTTAATTCGTTCATATATAATAACATTGGCATCAACCGCCATACCCAGCGTCAATACCAAACCGGCTATACCAGGCAAGGTTAAAACTGCTCCAAATGATACAAGCGCACCAAGCAAGAACAAAACGTTTGTAAGCAATGCGGCATCTGCAGCAAGACCTGCTCCGTTGTAGAACAATACCATGTATATCAGCACCAGCAAGAACGCGATAATAAATGAAATTAAACCGGCGTTGATTGATTCGGCTCCCAAAGAAGGACCTACAACTTGTTCCTGAACAATTGTTGCAGGAGCCGGTAATTTACCTGATTTCAATACATTAGCCAAGTCCTGCGCCTCCTCTACCGTAAAGTTTCCTGTAATTTGAGAGCGCCCGCCTGTAATTTCTGTTTGAACCGTAGGATATGAATAAACCATACCGTCAAGCACAATGGCTACGCTTCTCTGCAGGTTATCAGCGGTAAGTCTGGCCCAAGTTCTTGCACCCTCCGGATTCATTGACATTTCAACATCCGGTGAACCGCCGCTTGTCTGATATGCTGTATTTGCGTCAGTTATAACACTTCCGTCAAGAGGCGCCTTACCGTCACGGGTAGAATTTTTAATTGCAATCAAGTCAAAGATTGTTCCGCTCTTATCCTGAGGGTCTGATTTAACCGTCCACATAGGAACAAGTTCCGCAGGAAGAATTGCCTTAATCTGAGGTAATCTCAAATACGCATTAACCTTTGCAGTATCCTTATAGTGAGCTCTTCCAATTACCGGACCCGGTGCAAGCTGCCCTTGATAAGCGCTTGGCTGAAGAATAGAGAACAACGGATTTTCCTTTGCAAAGTTTACACTCTCTTTATTTGAGGTGGAATCTGCGGCAAGCAATTGCTCTTTATAGCTGCTTACGGCTTTGTTAGTTGTATCCGCAGCAGCAACTGCCTTAGTGCTATCTGTCGCGACAGATGCCTTGGAAGTATCTGTAACTTTCACATTTGCAAGGATATCTTTAAGAGTAGTGTTAATCTGCTCCAAATAACTATAAACTTCTTTGTTTTCAAACGTTGGCCAAAACTCCAAAGATGCAGTACCCTGCAACAGTTTTCTGACACGCTCAGGTTCCTTGACTCCCGGAAGCTCTACAAGAATTCTACCGGTGTTTCCTATTCTCTGAATATTAGGGGAGGTTACTCCAAAACGGTCAATACGGCTTCTTAAGACATTGAAAGAATTTGCAATAGCACTTTCAGATTCGGCACGGATGACAGAGATAACCTCTGAGTTTGTTGTCTCCGGCTTAATCTTGTCCTTCATCTCATAAGTTCCAAAGATCGTAGACAGTTTCTTGCCCGGGGCAACCTGATTCCAAGCCTCGTCAAACAATGTGATAAAATCCCCGTGGCTGGTAAGCTCGTTCTTCTGAGCAAGAGCCATAGCCTTTTGGAAATCAGGAGACTGGTTGTTATCAGACAATGCCACAATCAAATCCTTAAGCTGAACTTGAAGCATGACGTTCATACCGCCCTTCAAATCCAATCCCAAGTTGATTTCTTTCTCCTTGACGTCTTTGTAAGTAAAACCCAAGAACACTTTCTGAGAAGTGATGGAGTCTATATAATACCTGTTTCTCTCTTTGCGCAGGGAATCAAGGAAATATGTCTTGTCCAAATCAGAGACGGCCGCATATTGCGGAGTCTTTTGCATTGCCGCTACGGCTGCGTCTGCATATTGTTTTGCCTTGTTTTCCTGATGTCTGGTAGCCCATGTAAATGATAACTGATATAAGCACGCCAGAGCTATTAAAATCGCCACAAATCTAATGGCACCTTTACTTTGCATGTGATTTAGTTTTTAAAAGTAGGGTGCAAATGTACAATTTTTTCTCAAAATATAAAGTATTTCCTACCTTTGTTACAGCGTTTTGGCACATTCAAATGAAACTTTTAAGACTTCTTTCAATTATATCACCGGCTCTGTTACTGTCTGTATTTTTTCCGTCAGGCCCTGTTTTTTCACAAAACAAGCAGCCGGAGCAACAAAAACAGGTAGTGCAGACGGTGCATTCCTCAGACACATTAGAACACTCCGCGGACTCTCTGGTCAGGGTTTATCAATTTGGCCGGGCCAAGAGTATCTACAAAAATCTTCTTAAAATGGAATCCGCCCTGTCCGTACGTACAAGGCTGGAATCCAAAATTGTAGCATGCGATAACGGAGAGTCTCTCTTAAATTATGTTACCGAACCCAAAGTAATTACAAGAAGCAATTTTAGCAAGAAGGATTTCTTCCTGCACTATCCGGGGCTCTCCGGAGAGGGAGCTTTTGTTGAGATTCCCGCAGGACTGGGCTCAAAAAAAGATACCATCTACTTCCCTTCAAACACAGATATCCTTTACTACAGTGCGGAAGACTCACACGGAAGCTGGAATATTTACATGACAAAAAAGGGAGCAAATAACATTTGGAGCTCACCAAAAATTCTAAACAGCAACGTAACGTCTTCCGGCAATGAGGTGTTTCCTTACGTAACCCCTGACGGAAAAAAATTATACTTTTCATCTAACGGTCATTACGGTGCCGGAGGTTATGATTTATATGTAAGCAACTGGGATGAACAATCCGGAGATTGGGGCACGGCGCAAAATATGGGATTCCCGTACTCTTCTCCTTCAGATGATTTATTTTTTTATAATACTCCCGACGGAAAATACTCTGTCTTTGCTTCAACCAGGAATTTAGATAATCCCGCAAAAAGCAGTTATGATCCATCACAAATAACAGTTTATGTTTTGGCTTTTGAAACTCTCCCGGTAAAACATAAGGCAACACCGGAAGAGGCTTTAAACATATCCAGACTTAGAAGCGGAAAATCCCAGGAAGAGAGAGATGCGGCTAATACCGCAGCCATAAATCATCAATTGAAAAAGGTGGAGAACAACGTCGCTGCAGCAAAATCAGATACTCTTACTCAAGTTGCTACTGCAAATTACTCCCGCCTTAATCTGCAATTGAGAAACCTGCAAAAATCTATCAGCCAATCAAATGCGCGCCAGAAGAAAAACAGAACTCTATATGCAGCCCTTCAAAATAGAATTGCAGAAAATACTTCCGATACCCTGCTTATGTCTCGCAGAAAAGACTCTCTTGCCACCCTCACTCAAAAAATTACTGAGGAAGAGCGCAACACTTTAGATTTGCAAGAAAATGCAAATAAAACGGCATCGGCCTTAAAAAAGATTGAAGATGATTTCCTGTCAAACGGCATAACAGTTCCATCTATAAAACAAATAGACACGTCTGCCAATTCCGCATTAAACAAGGCAACACAAATGACTTCCAATGACAACATTTTTGAGCAAAACACATTGGGCACCGCACCGGAAATGAAAATAGAAAAGACGGAAGCGGAAAAAGATTTGACATTCAAAATTGGAACAACTTGTCTCGCGAAAAGTGAAGATCTCCCAGATGGGTTAATTTATCAAGTAAGATTTTTACAACTTGCAAAACCGGCCGCCGTAAAAAATTTTAAAGGCATAAGTCCTGTTTTTGAAACAAAAACCGCCGGAAAATATTTTTACACTGCGGGCATATTTTCCTCATATTCAGCCGCATCACAGGCTCTGTCTAGAATAAAAAAATTAGGATTTCATTCCGCCTTAATAATTGCTCTTAACAACAGGCAATTTGTTTCTCTGCCTGAGGCAAAAAAAATTGAAAGCAAATTATCCATTATTGCCTACAACGTTATCATCTCCGGATACGAGGGTTCTCTGCCGGAAGATTTACTTAAAATTTTAAAGGCAAATACTCAAAAAGATATTGCTAAAATGGGAGACAACTACATTGTCGGACCGTTTGAAAAACAAGCGGAAGCAAACATGCTGGCAGCCAAACTTAGAAATATATCTGAAAAAAATATTTCCGTGGAAAAAGTCAAATAGTTTTTTTATATTGCACCAAAATAAATCACAATAGATATTATGTGGGCACTTATTATTGCACTGATTATCATAGGAGTAATACTGCTTGTAACAGAACTGATAATTATTCCCGGATTTGGAGTAACGGGCATTCTTGGCATTGCCGCTATGATTACATCTTGTTGCCTGGCTTGGTATAAATTTGGGCATGTAGCGGGGACGTGGATAATTGTCATCAACGTTGCTGTTATCCTTATGCTGCTGTTTTTGCTGCTGCGTACACAAACCTGGAAAAGAGCAAGTTTACAGACCAATATAAACGCAAAGGTTGATGAAGACCCAAGAAAAAAAGGAATAAAAGTTGGCATGAAAGGAATGTCTTTAACACGCCTTGCGCCCGGAGGACAAGCAAGAATTGGAGAAAATAACGTCGAGGTCTTCACAAGAGATCAATTGGTTGACGCTTGCAAAGAACTGGAAGTTACAGATATAGAGGGGACAAAAGTTTTTGTCCGCGAGTCCGGAGAAGAAAGAAAAAATTAACAACATAAATTAATACGGTTATGATGGGTCCCGCTACAATGATTATTTGGATAATGGTGGCAATAGTTGCACTGCTTATCCTGCTATGGTTTTTCCCTATCACACTTTGGTTTCAGGCCTTAATTTCCGGTGTGAAAATATCTTTGCTTCAGCTTGTTCTGATGCGCTGGAGAAAAGTTCCTCCGGGAACTATTGTAATGGCAATGATTACGGGAACAAAAGCCGGTCTGCATTTGGACGCTAACCAACTGGAAGCCCACTATCTTGCAAAAGGAAATGTTCCTAATGTTGTAAATGCTTTAATATCAGCTGATAAAGCAAATATTTCTTTGAACTTCAACATGGCCGCAGCAATTGACCTTGCCGGCCGAGATGTTTTTGAAGCGGTGCAAATGTCTGTAAACCCAAAAGTTATAAACACACCTCCGGTAACCGCTGTTGCAAAAGACGGTATTCAGCTGATTACCAAGGCTAGAGTAACGGTGCGCGCTAATATTAAACAATTGGTTGGAGGCGCAGGAGAAGAGACGGTTCTTGCCAGAGTCGGAGAGGGGATTATTTCTTCCGTAGGTGCGGCAGACAGCCATAAAAAAGTTCTTGAGCATCCTGATAGTATCTCTAAAGTTGTTTTAGGTAAGGGTCTTGACGCCGGTACTGCATTTGAAATTTTATCAATTGATATTGCAGATATAGACATTGGAAGAAACATTGGCGCTATGCTTCAGATAGACCAGGCAAATGCAGACAAGAATATTGCACAGGCTCGTGCAGAGGAGAAACGCGCTATGGCTGTAGCCCTTGAACAGGAAATGAAAGCGAAGGCCCAAGAGGCACGCGCCAAAGTTATTGAGGCTGAGGCACAAATTCCAATGGCAATTGCAGAAGCGTTCCAAAAAGGACACATTGGAGTTATGGATTACTATCGTTTGAAAAACATTCAGGCAGATACTGATATGAGAGAAAACATTTCAAAGTAACCAAAATTCAATTATATTTGCACTCCTTTCAGAAGAAAGGAAATCAGCTTAGGCTTCCGGTGAGGTGGGAGAGTGGCTGAATCCACCAGTTTGCTAAACTGACGAACGGGGTTTCCCGTTCCGCGAGTTCGAATCTCGCCCTCACCGCGAATAAAAAACAGACAGCAAGACGCTGTCTGTTTTTTATTTTGCCGCGCTTTGTGCGGTGGTCAAAATTAAAATGCTGATTAATAAATTATTATGGTGGATGGGGTTCAAAATTTAGCACCCCCGTCTATGTAAACGTTTGGTTATCTGCAAGATAATTCTATGCCACCAAGATAGCCGTTTATTTATCAAAAACCTGTTTAGAATAGCCTTCTACGTAGATGGCTTTGGCAGGACGGGCCGGACAAGCTTTTTCACAAGCACCGCAACCAACGCAGATACTGTCATCTATAGAGGGGTATTGCAAACTGTCCGGATTAGTCTCATCCAGCGGCAACATAGTGATTGCACCATAAGGACAATTTTGCCAGCAAACTCCGCATGCCACATTCTTGTTCAAAACCAGGCAATTAAAGCCCTGCCAAACAGCGTGGCCTATATGAACTTTAAATTTGGTCTCCGCCTTTATAGGCCGTATAGCGCCGGTCGGACACAAATTAGAACACTTATCACAATCCGGCTGACAAAAACCTTTTTCATATGAAATTGTAGGCTGCATAAAGGTCATCAAACCCATTGAAGGACGCAGCACGTGCCCCGGACAATTGGCAATACACAACTGACAACCGGTACAATGATCGGCCATGTTCTCCGCACTAATCGCACCCGGAGGAAGTATTGGAGTTTCTCTGATAACTTTATCGGAAGTATCCTCTGCTTTTGGTAAACATTTATCTTTTGCAAGTGCTGCAGTTGTTGCCAGCATTGCAGTGGCTGTTAAAAAGTTGCGACGCGTGAAAGACGCCTCTTTGTTTATTGCCGCAAAATCTTTTTGTTGTTTGCCTTTCCACATAAAATGATAATGAATTGCCCCCTTATTACAATTGTCAATACAATCTCCGCAAGAAACGCATCTGCTGTAATCAATTTTATGTGCATCATATTTGATGCAAGAGGCCTTGCACCTGCGGCCGCAAAGTTTGCAATTAACACACTTTGAGGTATCCATCATTGGACGGAACATCGCAAATCTGGAGAAAAACCCAAGCACCGTTCCAACCGGACATATTGTATTACAATAAGTTCTGCCGTTTCTCCATGCAAGAACAAAAATTACAACAAGCGTCACAACGGCGACTCCAAAAACATAATAGCTTAAAATATGATAATGTCCCAATTGAACTGCCGGAGCAAATAAATTAGATACTATTCTTCCGTAAGAGCTATAAGGTGCAAGCAGCGCCACAAAAGAATGAACTCCAAAAACTATTGCGAGAATAAAAAGTCCAAGTATAACATACCTCAGCCATGAAATTGCGGGGGAATAAGTAAATCTATTCTTCTTCCCTTTGCGTTTACTTGAAATCCAAGAGATTACATCTTGCATAACTCCAAGCGGGCAAATAACGGAACAATAAATTCTGCCAATTATCAAAGTCAGAATTATCAGCGCCGCCACCATTATCAGATTCAGTGAAAGCACTGCGGGTAAAAACTGCATCTTTGGCGCCCATGACAGCCATTTTGCATATCCGCCGCAAATTCCTAAAAATAAAAGTGTTATGGCAATAAAGAAAATTGCCGCTAAAATAATTCTAACTTTTCTGAACATATCAAACCTTATAAGTAAATTCCGATGCGCAAATTTATACTAAAATTTTATGGAAAATTACAATAAACCTCATTAGCTGTAAGCTCCTAGCATTATGCGTATGCTCCTTCCGCCACTCCTTATCACAATGTGCGCCGGTCAATATTATTTATAAGACTCGCGATAGATTCTTATACAATCTTCATCTGTTAACGGAAGTCTCTCACAATCAAACAACATGCTCATACAACTCTTTGCATTTTTAACCATTCCTTCAAATTCGGATTCCCGAATTCCATAGTCGGACATTTTTAAATCTGCAACGCCGCAACCCTCCTGAAGTTTTACAAGAGTTGTTATAAAATCCTCAGGCTTAGAGGCATTTTCCATTCCCATAATCTTTGCCATCTGTACAAATCTCTCATCACAAGAATGTTTTCTAATTAAACAAGAATAGTAAGCTTTACTAATCATAATCAAACCGGCTCCGTGTGGAAGTTCCTGATGATAAGCAGATAATGCGTGTTCCAAAGAGTGTTCTGCTGTGCAGGTTCCAACACACATAACCGTTCCGGAAAGTGAATTTGCAAAGGCAACTTTATCTCTCGCCTCCATATCTTTTCCGTTCTTTACGGCACGCGGCAGATAATGAGACACATTGTAAATTGCAGTATGAGCATACATATCACTCATTAAATTTGCAAACTTGGAAACATATCCTTCAAGACTGTGAAAAATTGCATCAAATCCCTGATATGCAGTTAATTTTGGAGGAACAGATGCCATCAATTCGGGGTCAACTATAGCAAGAACGGGAAACAGATTTACTCCAAAAAGAGCTGTCTTTTCTTTTGTTTCCGGATTGGTAATAACCGCACCGTTGTCTGTCTCTGAACCAGTTCCGGCTGTTGTGGAAATGGCAACTATCGGGAGCGGGTTAATAATCGGTTTTCCCTTGCCGGTTCCAAATGCAATATAATCCCATAAATCACCGTCATTTGTAGCCATAGCAGCAATACCTTTTGCAGCATCCATGCAACTTCCTCCGCCAAGCGGAAGTATAAAGTCACACTTATTCTCGCGCGCCATTTTTCCGCCCGCCTCAACCGTTGACTTTAAGGGATTGGGTTCAACTTTGTCAAACACAACATACTCAACATCAGCCATTTTAAGCTGCTCTTGAGTTCTATCCAAATAACCGTTTGCCCTTGTAGATTTGCCATTAGAGATAACTATCAATGCTTTCTTTCCAGGAAGCGGAAGAGTGTGAAGATTATTCAACTGTCCTTGTCCAAACACCAGTCTGGTAGGAACATACATATCAAATTTGTTCATAATTAATACTTTATTTATTCCGACAATTTCATTGCCGATTTTAGTTTACATTTGTATTCTATTGCATTACAAAAATAAGGCCCTTTGCCCCGATGCAAGTTACATAAATTACTGAAAGAAATAACCATCTAACTATTCAATACCATTTAAAGAATTCAACATGAACAAAACCCGCTCAGACATATTACGTCAATTAAAAACGCTTGTTTTGCCTTGTGATAACGAGTACAAAGAATTTAATGCCCGCATAGTATTTGGAAATCAAGTTGTTGCTAAAAGGCAAAAAGACAACATACTAGGAGTAAGAATCCCCGCTATAAGAAACCTTGCAAAAACTCTTGTTAAAAAAGAGGATTGGAAAAAAATCTTGGAAGCAGAAACAGCAGAAGCAACTTTTCTGGAGGAAAAATCACTTATAGGTATTTTAATTGGTTCTGCTAAAATGCCTTTAAATGAAAGACTTAAGTGGTATAAAAAATTTATGCCGATGATTGATAACTGGGCGGTTAATGATGTTACCTGCAGTACCACAAGTTGGTGTAAAAAATTAACGGTGGATGAAAAGGAATCTGTATGGGATTTTCTGCAGCCATATCTAAAATCTAAAAAAGAATTTTATTGCAGATTTGCCGTAATCATGCTGATGACCAATTTTTTAGATGATCAATATGTTGATAAGGTTTTGTCGATATGCGGAACCATTGCGGGCAAAAACGGTCAATTTTACTCAAAAGAAAAATCAATATCCGGCAACTCAAAAACAAAATATCCAGAAGGGTTTAATACTCCATTTTATGTAGAAATGGGAGTTGCCTGGTGCCTTGCAACTGCTGCCGCAAAATATCCGGAAAAAACCATTAAATTCTTAAAATACAATCAACTATCGGGAAGAATAAAGAAAATGACAGCCCAAAAATCCAGAGATTCCTTCAGAATTTCTAAAGAGAATAAAGTTAGAATTTCTGATCTCTCACATTAACAGCCGGAAGAAAATACAAATAAATCTTCTCTATTTTAGAACCTATAACCAAAATCAACACCAACAGAAACGTTCCTTTGACCAAAGGCGTAATGCAATACCGTATTCCCCGAAAGAGGTATAGTGCCGAATTCAAAATAATTCCCAATCAAAAAATGCCCTAATTCAAAGTGGATTTCATACGTCACCCCTATGTCATATTTTTTAAAATCCATACCGTCTTTGCCAAAAGTATCATACGTGTGTTTTTCCGTCTGTATACAATCCACCTTTTTTGTATAGGTTGTTTTGCCGCCGACTGCAGCTGCAAAATACGGCCCTACAGAGAGTTGCAAGCCATGTCCCTGTTTATGAAAAGGGATGTGAAACAACACTTCCACAGGCATTTCTATATAATTTGCCGTAGATGCCCATTTTTTATCTGTGACAGTGGTTTGTTGTTCAGTTGAACCGTAAGAAGTTTTGGTAATACTCCAACTCGAGTGAGAAACGCCGCCCTTTGCAGAAAAAAACAAGGCGGGTTGAATGGAGACTTTGTTACTGCACGGAATCTCAGCGGCAACCCCCATTCTGCCGCCGGCGCGATTATCATTTCCAAAACTATTTAAAGAAAAACCGCCTTTAACACTTAATGAAACAGGACGTTCTTGAGAAAACAGAACTGTAGAAAAAACTGTGAAACAAATAATTAAAAGAGATTTACGGGAAATAGCCCTACAAAATAAATTCATAACAATTTGGTTTAATAATGTTTTAGACGCTGTTTAAATGTGAAAAAAGGAAAAATACTGCGCACAAAGATCCTACACCAAATCAGACAAAACCAAACAACAAAAAAGCAACCACCCGCTTACGCAAATGATTGCTCCAAACTTTACTATGAAAAACTCGTCGGGGTACTCCGACTCGAACGGAGGACCCCCTGCTCCCAAAGCAGGTGCGCTAAGCCAACTGCGCCACACCCCGAATCCCCTAGAAATGGGCTGCAAATGTAAAACTTATTTCTGTTTTTGCAAAATTACCCCTCTGTTTTTTATTCCCGACAGATATTAAAGACTCTATTTCAACTGCTCAAGCAGCCTCTTCATACTCACTTTCTGAGCAACAATCTCATGTATCTTCTCAATAGGCACCCTCTCCTGCTTCATAGAATCTCTCTCTCTTAAGGTAACGGCATTATCATTAAGTGTGTCAAAATCAACTGTTACACAGAACGGTGTGCCAATAGCATCCTGTCTTCTATATCGCTTCCCGATAGTATCTTTCTCTTCATACTGGCAGTTGAAATCAAATTTCAACTCATCCATAATCTTCTGAGCCACGGCACTGAGTTCATCTTTCTTAACAAGAGGCAAAACCGCAACCTTAACGGGAGCCAGAACAGGATGAAATTTCATAACAACTCTTTCCTCTCCATTCTCCAGTTTCTCAACATTATATGCTGATGAAAGAACGGCAAGTACTGTTCTATCCAAACCGATAGAGGTCTCAATATCATAAGGGGTGTAGCTTGCATTGTCTTCCGGATCAAAGTACTGTATTTTCTTACCGCTAAACTCCTGATGTCTTCTTAAGTCATAATCAGTTCTTGAGTGAATACCCTCCAGCTCCTTAAATCCAAACGGGAAATTAAACTCAATATCAGTTGCCGCATTTGCATAATGTGCAAGTTTTTCATGGTCATGGAATCTGTAATTCTCTTTCCCCAAGCCAATTGCAGTATGCCAGGCCAAGCGGTGCTGCTTCCAGTATTCAAACCATTTCATCTCCTCCCCCGGCTTTACAAAGAACTGCATCTCCATCTGTTCAAACTCCCTCATTCTAAAAATAAATTGTCTGGCTACTATCTCATTTCTAAACGCCTTGCCAATCTGAGCTATTCCAAAAGGAATTTTCATTCTACCGCTCTTCTGCACATTAAGGAAGTTTACAAAAATACCCTGAGCCGTCTCCGGTCTCAAATAAATTGTACCTGCATCATCAGAAACACTTCCAACCTGAGTGGAAAACATCAAATTAAATTGTCTTACATCTGTCCAATTCTTAGTTCCTGAAATAGGATCTGCAATTTCACAATCTATAATTAGTTGCCTCAACGCTGTTAAATCATTATCATTAAGCGCCTTGGTCATTCTTTCCCTAACCTGTTGAATTTTAGTTGTTTCACGTAGTACATTAGGATTAGTCTCACGGAATTGCTGCTCATTAAAAGAGTCTCCAAATCTTTTCTTCCCTTTCTCAACCTCTTTGTTTGCCTTAGCCTCAAGTTTTGCAATATAATCTTCCAAAAGTACATCTGCACGGTAACGCTTTTTAGAATCTTTGTTATCAATCAACGGATCATTAAATGCATCAACGTGTCCGGAAGCTTTCCAAATTTTAGGATGCATAAAAATGCAAGAATCAATCCCGACAATATTCTCATGCAGCTTAACCATAGCATCCCACCAATATTTTTTTATATTATTCTTAAGCTCGCTGCCCATTTGACCATAATCATAAACCGCGCTAAGTCCGTCATAAATCTCACTGGACGGAAAAATAAAACCATACTCTTTTGTATGGGCAATCAGATTCTTAAAAAGTTCATCTTGTGTCATAATCAAAAAATATTAAATCCTCCTAAACATCTTAAAGCAGTATAATTACCATGCGCCTACATTTGTTTTTCCGGGGGGTGCAAATTTACTTATAAAATTTCCTTAAGCAATTTCCGGGCAAACGGCCGCTCTTTCAATCTTGCATGCGGCACTGTTAATCTCTCTGTATTTATCTGCAGCTCAGCACATATTGTATTGCCTTCACCATGATTGCTCTCTGCAAAAATTTTTAAAATATCTATATCTATATTCCTGGAGAGATATTTTCTTTTATTCAAATCTTGCGGCAGCCTGTCTTCTTTTCTTTTCCGGCCCAATTCTTTTTCCGTCTCCAGACAAATATCCAAAACCTCTTGCGGCTCTTTATAAGTCAAACACATAAATGCTTGATTCATAAATTTTTCTATTGGGATTACGTTCCCGGTCTCACCCAACTGCTTCTCAAAAATCCCCCACGGCTCTGTCTCTAATATGGAAGATGTCCGCACCGCTTCACTTAAATCCGTCACATCCAGATAATCCGGCAAAAGTTTATCAATCAAAAGTTTATCAGCTTTCTCTATAATGCCTTTTTTATCCCCGATGTTGCTCCCAAGCAACAAATAAACTCTATACAGTTTTTGCATAGAAACAATTTATAACCTCAACAATTTTTTACAGAAGTCCCAGCTCAAGTTTTGCCGCCTCGCTCATTCTGCTCTCATCCCATGCCGGTTCAAAAACAAGCTCAATTTTTACGTCTTTCACCCCGGGCACATCTTTAACGGCATCATTTACGTCCCTTATCAAATCATCGGCCAAGGGACAGGTTGGAGAGGTCATTGTCATCTTAATATACACTTTCCCATCTTCCTCGGCTTTAAGCTCATAGATAAGTCCAAGGTCATAAATATTCACGGAAATCTCCGGATCATATACCTGCCTTATCGCTCTAACTATATCACTCTCTATTGCCATAAAATTCTTCTATAAATTATTATTTAATGTGTGTTTTCAAGTGTATTAATTGCTCCGGGCATTGCACACTTCTGTTTTGTCCTTCTTTATTTTGTACTTTCACTTTACATCTTTCTCCGCAAAGGCAAGCGCATAAATTTTAATCTGTTTAATCATAGAAACCAAACCGTTTGCCCGGGTTGGAGAAAGATTTGCCTTAAGTCCTATTGCATCTATAAAGTGCAAATTAGAATCTAAAATATCTTTAGGCGTCTGTTCATTGTAAACCCTTATCAATAATGATATTATACCTTTTGTAATAATAGCGTCGCTGTCCGCCTTAAAAAATAATTTTCCGTCTTTCTCACTGCAAATCAGCCACACTCTGCTCTGGCATCCTTTAATCAGATTCTCATCTTTTTTATCCGCCTCATCAATAATAGGAAGATTTTTTCCCAGGTCAATTATGTACTGGTACTTGTCCATCCAGTCGGTAAAGATAGAAAACTCTTCAATTATTTGATTTTGTATTTCATTTATTTTCATAGTATTATAACTTTTTACACGACAGTGCACGTCACTGTATTGTAATAATATTATATCTGTCGCGACAGATAATTACATTAACATTTTCTTTGCCCTTTTTACGCACTCAATAAATTTCTTTGCCTCATCAAGAGTATTATATGGTGCAAATGAAGCCCTTATGACACTTGTTACTCCAAGTGAATTCAGCAACGGCTCCGCACACATCAAACCGGTCCTTACCGCAATACCCATCTTATCAAGTAATTGCGCTACATCTCCGGCATTGCAGCCTTTGATGTTAAAAGAGAACAGAGGAATTTTATCTCCCGTGTCATCTGACGCCTGAGAAGAAACTTTTCCCTCCGGCAAACCATACACTTCAACCTCTCCAATCTCATTTGGAAGCGCATTAAGCATATATTTAATTATCTCTTGTTCAGATGCTTTCACAGCTTCCCCCACCTCACCCTCTCTAACGGAGGCGGCAAAATCCAGCGCAGGTTTTAATGCAGATGCTCCTATAAAATTTGGGGTGCCCGCCTCAAACTTCAAAGGCAGCGGAGCATAAGAAGTTTTCTGATACGTTACAGTGCCAACCATGTCCCCGCCACCCATGTATGGCGGCATCTCATTCAAATAACGGCTTTTACCGTATAAAATTCCTACTCCTGTTGCACCGTAAATTTTATGAGCGGAGAAGGCATAAAAATCACAATCCATTTTCTGTACATCAACATGAACGTGAACTATTCCCTGTGCTCCGTCTATTAGCACAGGAATATTGTGGTTATGAGCTATTTGTACAATTTTATCCACGGGATTAACAATGCCAAGAACATTAGAAATATGTGTTGCGGCAACTATCTTCACTTTGCTGTCCAGCATTTTATCCAGCATATCAATTCTTAGCGCACCGCGTCCGTCAATAGGAAGAATTCTGATTTCCGCCCCTATCCTCTCAGCCGCCAGCTGCCACGGAACAATATTGGAATGATGAGAATCTGCCGTAATTACAATTACATCCCCTTTCATCAAATACTTCTGGCAAAAACTTGCAGCAACAAGATTAATAGAGGCCGTGGTTCCCGATGTATAAATTATGTTTTCCCTGTCGGGAGCATTAATAAATTGCCTTACCCTCTCACGCGCCCCCTCATAAAGTCCCGTAGCCTCATCAGACAATTGATACATAGCACGATGCACGTTTGCATTTACTTTTGCATTCATCTTGTCCAACAACTCCAGAACCTCCAACGGCTTCTGAGAAGTTGCGGCATTATCCAAATATATCAGCGGCTGCCCGTTCATTTGCTGAGCTAGCGCCGGGAATTTTTTCCTTATATTTTCTACAATATTTTTTGTCTCCATATAATCATCTTATAATAACAGAAATACCGTGTAGTAAAAATTTTAATTTTACCGTCTGATTAGCGGTGCACGCAAAATTATAAACAAACTTTCACTTTGCATCTAAAAAAACTTAATTTTGCTCTGTTAACAGAAAAAACATTTCTTTTATGTATGATTATATAAAGGGGCAGCTTGCTGAAGCAACTCCCACACAGGCAATTGTAGAGACGGGTGGAATAGGGTACAAACTGGAAATTTCTCTACAGACTTTTACGGAAATTCAAAATTTGAAAGAAATCAAACTTTTCATTTACTATCACGTGAAGGAAGATGTAGCAATGTGGTACGGCTTTTACACAAAAGCGGAGCGAGATATGTTCATGAAGCTCATAAATGTCAATGGCATAGGTCCCAACACGGCCAGGATGATGTTGTCATCTCTGAGTTCTGATGAGCTAAAGAATGCAATCATAAGCGGTGATGTTAATAAAATAAAGAGCATCAAAGGAATAGGGCTTAAGACGGCACAAAGAGTTATCATAGATTTGAAAGATAAGATTGTGAAGGGCGGCGATACCTCCATGGAATCTTTAATGGCTGGCGGCGTGCCAAAAACACGGTCGGCTCAAGAAGCCCTTTCTGCCCTTGTTATGCTGGGCTTTAACAAAGCCGCAGCAGAAAAAGTTATCAATGGGATTGTCAAAGACAATCCGCAATACACCCTGGAGGAACTTGTCAAATATTCCCTCAAACGTTTATAACCCAAATATATAAAAAGCTTCCGGCTCACGCAACAAACTACTAGTAGCAAACTACTATAAATTTACCCTTGCATAACACACTGCTGTAAATGTACCCTTAGGAGCCATTTTACAATCCTTCTCAGAACGCACAGAAAGGCAAAAATGCAACTTGCTGA
>JAQWEK010000002.1:32918-47582 GCA_028704975.1 Bacteroidales bacterium
TGTTATCCTATTCATAGTTTATTATCTCTTAAGTATCTGATTTTGTGATGATATGTAAATAAGCATTATTATCTTTTTCATAATGGCAA
Organism: Bacteroidales bacterium; assembly: GCA_028704975.1. Taxonomy (GTDB): domain Bacteria; phylum Bacteroidota; class Bacteroidia; order Bacteroidales; family UBA932; genus Egerieousia. The sequence continues at coordinate 33,008 of JAQWEK010000002.1, forward strand.
CAAACATTTATATCCCGACAGCGTGTTTTTAAGAGTCACGTTCAATATTTTTGAAACCATTATGAATCAAATTTGTGAAAACCTTCCGGCTCACGTAACAAACTCCTAGTAACAAACTACTATAAAGGTGCCCTTGCATAACACACGACTGTAAATGTGCCCTTAGGAGCCATTTTACAATCCTTCTCAGAACGCACAGAAAGGCAAAAATGCAACTTACTGACTTACAGCGTGTGACAAATTATAAAGTACACGAGAATTTTTTTAATCACCGTAACAAGTTGATAACCTTGCTGTTAATTTTTAGCCTTTCCAGACCCCTGTGGGCAATATTTTTGAATAGCCTGTAAATCAATTAGTTTTGCAAAATTGTGCCACAACAAAATCCACGCTGTACCGGAGGTATCTTCATAGTGAGTTTTTTTGTTAAAAGCTTTGTTGCCCTGCTCATCATATGCGCTTTAATGGGCGGCATAATGGGTTTAATCGAGCGTAAAAGAAAGGGGGTATAAAAATGTGTACCTTCGCATGCGAAAGTCCCACATAAGAAGAACACATAAAGCCCATAATGAACGGAACAATAAAAACCAACTCGTTTAAAGCGTGGATACTGGCCGCCCGTCCTCAAACGTTGTCCGGTGCGGCGGTACCCGTGGTTGTCGCCATAACAATGGCAATAGCAGATTATAAGATTGCTGCAACTGCCGGCACGGCGGGTTATTACAGCATTTTATCCTTGATTATATCTTCAAGATTTTTTGTACCGGCATTGCTTTGTCTTTTATATGCATTTGCAATGCAAATAGATGCAAACTTTATCAACGATTATTACGATTTTAAAAAGGGTTCCGACCTGGGAGAACGTCTTGGTCCGAAACGGGCATTAACTCAGGGCTGGATTACACCCGCAGCAATGAGAACGGGCATAATAATCTGTACGATAATCGCCTGCATTATCGGTCTGCCGCTGGTTCTTTACGGAGGCTGGTGGCTGGTGGCCGTAGGTGCGGTATGTGTGATTTTTGCCATACTCTATACCACAAAATTTTCTTATAAGGGGATGGGAGATATCCTGGTTCTCATATTCTTCGGACTGGTTCCGGTCGGTTTTACATACTATATCCTTTCACAAACCGTCACATTAACAGCCCTCATGACCGGATTTGCAATAGGGGTTGTTACGGACAACATGCTTATAATAAATAACTATCGCGACAGAGAACAAGATGCCAAAAGCGGAAAACGTACGATAATAGTCAAATATGGGGCAAAAACAGGAGAAGAGTATTATCTGATGAACGGGGTCATGGCCGTTGTGTTATGCTTTGTGTGCCTGATTACTAAATATCCCTGGGCGGCAGCGCTCACGGTAATTTATCTGCTTCCGCACATTCTTACATGGCGGAAAATGAAAACTGTAAATCACGGGAAAGAACTTAACTCCGTTCTTGGCCTCACCGCCCGCAATATTTTAATATTTGGTCTTTTACTTGCGCTGGGTTTTATTCTTTAGATTAAAGAAATTTGCAAAAACAACTGCATCTAATTACATTTGAACATTGATTTTAAAAATAATTAAAACTAAATAATATGAACATTCCTACAAACTTAAAGTATTCAAATGACCACGAATGGGTCAAAGTAGATGGAAACATAGCAACCATCGGAATTACAGATTATGCGCAAAGCCAGCTTGGAGATATAGTATTCCTTGATATTCAAACAGAAGGGGAAGACCTTAAAGAGGGTGAAATCTTTGGAAATATTGAGGCTGTAAAAACAGTAGCGGAAGCTCACATGCCGGTAAGCGGAAAAGTTACAGAAGTTAATCCGGACCTTGATGGTGCCCCTGAAAGCGTAAATAAAGACCCATACGGAGCATGGCTTATTAAAGTTGAAATGTCTGATCCCAAAGAGATTGACAAGCTGATGGATGCAGTTGCTTATGAGGCTATCTGCAAATAATAAAGATATTTTTGTTTGAATTTTAAGGCGCCTGTTGAACTGCATTCTGCAGTAAACGCGGGCGCTTTTTTCTAAAATAACTTATCATGTTAAAACATAGTTTTGGAAGCGATAATCATTCCGGAGTTCATCCGCTGATAATGAAAGCAATAGAAGATATCAATCATGATTTCAATCTCGCTTATGGAGAAGATCCCTACACAGAGGAAGTACTAAAAAATCTGGAAAATCTTTTAGGCGGTAATTGCAAGGCACTTTTTGTCTTTAACGGCACGGGCGCAAATGCCGTTGCCCTTTCAACTTTTTGCAAAACATATAACTCAATACTGGCGCCAAAAACAGCGCATATTCTTGTAGACGAATGTGGTGCGGTAGAAAAACTGTCGGGATGCAAAATAGTTCCTCTAAACTGCAAGGATGGAAAAGTTACACCAAAAGACGTTGAAGCAGAACTTGAATTTGGAGACCAGCATCACACACAGCCGGCAATTCTCTCAATATCAGAGCCCACAGAGCTTGGGACATTATACACTGCTGCTGAAATTAAAGCTCTTGCAGACTTAATGCACAAGCATGGATGTTATCTGCATGTTGACGGTTCTAGAATAGCAAATGCTGCTGCTGCTTTAAAAATGCCAATTAAAAATTTTATTGCAGACACCGGAGCCGATGTACTTTCATTTGGCGGCACAAAAAACGGGTTACTGGTAGGGGAGGCTGTTGTGGTTTTGAATGCAAAAAAGAATAAAATATTTGCAGATTCTTTGATGTATTACAGAAAGCAGGCAACCCAGCTTTATTCAAAGAACAGATTTATTGCGGCTCAGTTTGAGGCCTACCTAAAAGACAACTTGTACCTTAAAATGGCGAGCCATTCAAACGCTATGGCAAAGTACCTGGAGAAAAGAGTCAAAGAAGTCAAGTGCGTTAAAATTTCAAAGAAGGTTCAGAGTAATGCGGTATTTGCAATTCTGCCCGTAGCCGTTAGCACCAGGCTAGAGAAAAAACATTTTTTCCATGTTTGGGACAAAGCTACCAATGAAGTCAGATGGATGTGCGCTTTTAACACACAAAAGTCTGATATTGATGTATTTATAGAGGATTTAAAAAAGGCTGCGGCAAAATAATTAAACCCAAACTGCTAGTAGCAGGTAACATTAACTTAAAGAAAATATGGTTGCACGGTTGACAACTCAAAATGACATGAATGCACTCCGTTGTATATGGAAAGAGTGTTTTTCTTTAGATGATTCTTATCTAAATCTCGTAGAGGAAAAATTATTCCCGTTTGCACAAATTTATGTGTTGGAAGAGGGGGAGAAAATCCTTTCAACTTTTGTTTTGATCCCGATAGATTTTTATCCTTTTTCACAATTCGGTTCGGCCGGTGATATTGCCATAAAGGGAGCATATCTTGCCGGAGTGGCAACGCCGGAAAAATTCAGAGGCAATCACTATTCGTCAAAACTGTTTCAAGATGTTTCAAAACACCTTCCCGAATATGATTTTTTGTTGACCAGACCGGCGGAAGAGAGTTTAGTGAATTTTTATTTTCAACTTGGTTTTAATGTCCCTGTCAACAACCCGTATGCAAACAATTTTTTCTTCAAAACCTGTAAGTGCGAGGGAAATAAAAACTTTGAAAATGCGGAAAAAATGATTGAATCCGGGAAGTATAATTTTTGTTCACCTTCTCAAATAAGAGAGAAAATTATTTCTTACAAAAAACCTTGTCTGGTTTGGGGTGAAAAAATTTTAGAGTATGTAATGTCGGAGGAAAAATTCAATAAAACCACTGCATTTCAAATTGCATTATTTAATCAAGATAATTCATTCATGGATCCAACAAAAGATTTAACTCCGGAACAGATAAAAAAATTACAAGAAAATCCTCCGTTCATTGGAGAGACTCCTTATGCTTTTGTAAAAATACTCAATCAAGATATAATAAACAGATATGCCTTTCACGGTGCTTATTTTTTGTTCACACTAGAGTAAAAACGGGAATTTCTCAATTAAAGCCTCTTTTTGAGGCTTTTTTGTTTGTGTTTATACATTTGCTGCTATTAGGAGAGTTCTTTAAAAATAGGGGCATTCCCGAGGCCTGTTTTTTTAAAATGTTCCACGCGGAACAAATTACAACTAATTAACTAACAAACAACTTGTTATAGTGTTTTATTTATATATTTACTTTAGATAATCCCTGAATAAATTGGCTTAAAACGCGTATTTTAAAAATTGGCTAAAAATTAAAAAAATCTGCCAAATCAATAAAGAAACACTTTAGACAATTGTTATTAACACTTTGATAGGCAGATTGTTAATAACATTCAACTTAAATAAAAAGTTCTCTGACAAAACTTCCTTTTCCTCACATAAGTCTACACTCTCTGTTTTCTGGGACCATAGGCATCTGCCGCTATGCGTCAAATGCCTATGGTCCAGCATAAAACGCCGTTCGCTTTGTGATTAAGCCTAATTCTTTAAGCCTTGGACGAAATTGTGAGACTCAACAAAATATACAATACAGAAGAAACTATCCGCGACCAAAGAAAATAAGCAAAACCGAAATATCCGCCGGAGAAACACCCGGAATCCTGGAAGCTTGAGCTATCGTGACCGGCTGATGCTTTATAAGCTTTTGCCGCCCCTCAGTAGAAAGAGAATAAACTTTGTTATAATCAAACTTGGCAGGAATCTTCATGTTCTCCAACCGAAGCATCTTATCAGCCTGTAATTTTTCCCTTTGAATATATCCGCGGTATTTTATTGCAATTTCTACACTTTGTAAAACTTCATCTTTTAAAGAAAATTTTTGCTTTGATTTCAAAGAAATTCCTTTTGGCTTAAAAGGAAAATCAAACGCAACAGCGGGGAATTTTTTATCCATCTCTGTGGCCGGGGAAATTACTTTTGTTCCACGAGGAACAATTTTTAACAAGTCCGTCAAAGTAATATTCGGACGGGTTAACAGAGCCGATATTTTTTTACCCTCAACAAGAGGTGAACTGCTGTGACTGTTTAAAAACTTTTTTGAAAGTTTTGGAGAAATATTATTAGCGTCAAAATATTCTGTGATTTTACCTGCTGCAGCATACTTAGCCTCCATGAGTTTCATCCTGTTCTTATCCGCTAAACCTATCTTAAAACCATAAGGAGTAAGACGGGCGTCTGCATCATCCTGTCTAAGCAAAATTCTATACTCGGCCCTTGAGGTAAACATCCTGTATGGCTCATCCACTCCTTTAGTAACTAAATCATCTATTAGAACACCAATATAAGATTCATCTCTTTTTAAAATCAACGGATCCTCATTTCTAAGCGACAGTCCAGCGTTAACTCCGGCCATTAAACCCTGTGCCGCAGCCTCTTCATATCCGGTGGTCCCGTTAACTTGTCCGGCAAAATACAAACCTTTTATTTTCCTGGATTCCAATGAATTATAAAGTTGCGTCGGAGGGAAATAATCATATTCTACAGCATATGCGGGACGGAAAATCTCCGCTGTTTCAAGACCCTTTATATGATGCATTGCATCTACCTGCACATGCATTGGAAGCGATGAAGAAAAGCCTTGCAAATAATACTCATGCGTGTTCCAACCCTCCGGTTCCAGGAATAATTGATGCTGCGGCTTGCCTGCAAAAGTTTTAACTTTGTCTTCAATGCTGGGGCAATATCGAGGCCCTTTTCCATGGATCATACCGTTGAATAAGGGGGAGTACTTAAAACCCTTTTTAAGAATCTCATGCACCACTGGGTTTGTATGAACCATATAACAAGACATCTGAGGAACATTTAGCTGAACAGATGAAGGTATATTTAAAAATGAAAATTTTGACGGAATCTTATCACCCGGCTGTTTCTCCAATTTGCTCAAATCTACAGATTTAACATCGATTCTGGGTGGTGTTCCAGTTTTCATTCTGTCTGTTTCTATTCCTGCGGCGGATAATTTTTCCGTAAGCCCTACGGCAGTCGGCTCGCCAATTCTTCCTCCGTCAGCACAATGTAAACCAATGAATAATTTGCCGTGTAAAAATGTTCCTGCGGTAATGATAACTTTCTTAGCTGAAAAATGCGCGCCCATGGATGTTTTAACTCCTGCAACCCCACCTCTGCATATATCAAGGTCATTTACAATGTCTTGCCATATATATAAATTTGGGGTATGCTCCAAAACGTAGCGCCAGTTAAGAACAAAAAACATTCTATCACATTGAGCTCTAGGGCTCCAAACGGCCGGGCCCTTAGAACTGTTCAATATTCTAAATTGAATAGTGCTGGCATCAGTTACCAGGCCCATGCTGCCGCCCAGCGCATCAATCTCTCTAACTATCTGACCTTTAGCCACTCCTCCAACAGCAGGATTACAAGACATCTGAGCTATTTTGTTCATATCCATCGTGATAAGAAGTGTTCTAAAACCCATCTTTGCAGCAGCGCGTGATGCCTCGCATCCGGCATGGCCTGCACCTATAACAATAATGTCGTATTTGTTATCTATCATTTTTCAAAATGCATTTTATACTCTCGACAGATAATTTTTTTAAAGCGGCATTTTCTGCGGCTCTCATTTTTTTCTGTTGTACAAGAGTTAGATCATCCTCTCCTATCATATGCAAAATTCCATGAATGATTACTCTGCAAATTTCCATTTCATAAGTCTGCTTATACTTAAGAGAATTTGCAAAAACCGTATCTGCGCTAATATACAAATCGCCGTTAACTATCTGGCCCTCTGTATAATCAAAAGTAATAATATCTGTAAAAAAATTATGTCCGAGTGTTTTTTGGTTAAGTTGTAAAATGTAACCGTCGGAGACAAAGATTACATTTATTTCTCCGCATTCCTTATCGCGAGCCTCTATAATTTGAGCAATCCATTTTTTTAGAAGTTTTTTTCCGACAAGAGAGAATTTTACTCTTTCAACAAAGAATTGAATCATAAACTCTTTAATTTTTTAAGTGCAATAAAAATGCTACCTTTGTCGCCTCTCACAAATTGGTTGAGAGTGGTTTAATTTTTGCGGCGATTTTTATGTTGCAAAATTAAGAGATAAATTTTTTTAATAAATAAAAAATAGAAGATTATGGCTAAAGTCTCAGTGATTGGCGCCGGAAACGTAGGCGCAACCTGTGTAAATGCTATGTTGCACTTAAACTTTTGTTCTGATATTGTACTTCTTGACATCAGACAAGGGTTTGCAGAGGGGAAAGCAATGGATATGATGCAGACCTCTAAGATTTATCAATTTAACACCCGTCTTGTTGGTGTAACTAATGACTACAAGGCAACTGCTAATTCTGATGTTGTTATTGTAACCTCCGGAATGCCAAGAAAACCGGGCATGACAAGGGAAGAACTAATTGGCGTTAATGCAAAAATCGTAAGCGATGTCACTGCTAACGTATTAAAGTATTCACCAAATTGTATTTTTGAAATCATTGCAAATCCAATGGATCCAATGACTTATCTGACATTAAAAAAGAATAAGCTTAGCAAGCACAGAGTGGTTGGAATGGGTGGATTGCTGGACACCAGCCGCTTTACATATTATCTTTCACGTGCGCTTGATGTGCCTGTATCTGATATTGAAGGTATGGTTATTGGCGGCCATGGAGATAAAACAATGATTCCTCTAATCAGAATGGCCACTTATAAGGGAATTCCAATTACTTCGTTATTAACAAACGATGAGTGCAATAAAGTTGTTGCAGATACAATGATTGGAGGTGCGACCTTAACAAAACTTATTGGCACTTCCGCATGGTACGCTCCCGGTGTATCCGCCGCTACTATGGCAAAATCTATTATTCAAGATGACAGGAAAATGTTTCCTTGCTGCTGTTACCTGGAAGGAGAGTATGATCAAAAGGATATTTGTATTGGAGTTCCCGCTATTCTTGGAAAAGACGGATGGGAGAAAGTTATTGAATTTGATCTTAATGCAGAGGAAAAGAAATTGTTTGCGGCAAGCGCGGATGCCACAAGAAGCACTGCGAAAATTTTGTATGATCAAAAGTTGATTTAATTTTTGCAGAGTTTATCAACATTTTGTGCACCATTAAAAGAAAAAATGCGTACCTTTACCCTCGCAAAACAGAATATTTAAGTACTTAATATGGAAATCAAAAAAACACCAAAAGCAGATCTTGAGAACAAAAAGCTATTGTTCAGAGAGATTGGTTTAATGATCTCGCTTGCAGCTGTCCTTGTAGCCTTTGAATGGAGTTCCAAGGATAAAGAATCAAGCACTATTCAGGCCGGTCCACAGGCAGCGGTCGAGGTTGAGAACGTTCCTATTACACAACAGGAAACTCCTCCCCCTCCTGAGAATATCAGGGAGCCGGTGGTATCTGATGTACTCCAGATTGTAAACAACGATATCAAAGTTGCTTCTACGATTCTTACCACAGAGGATGTTAAGGGCGTCGGAGTTGATATCAAGGATTACGTTGTTACACAAGCAGCTCCGGAAGAGGCCTCAGATAATGAAGTTATTCCTTTCGCAATTGTAGAGGAAAAACCTAAATTCCAAGGCGGAGATCAGAATGACTTTACAAAATGGGTATTCGGCCACATCGAATATCCTGAAATTGCAAAGGAAAACGGAGTTCAAGGCCGTGTTACTCTGCAGTTTACAGTTGACACCGATGGTTCTGTAAAGAACGTCAGCGTATTGAGAGGTGTTGATGCATCTCTTGATAAAGAGGCAGTTAGAGTTGTTTCAAGTTCACCAAAGTGGACACCGGGAAGACAGAGAAACAAGAACGTAAAAGTTAGATATACGTTCCCTGTTATTTTCCAGTTGAAATAATTCCGATTGACAACAAATTTAAAGCGGTGCATTTTACAATGCACCGCTTTTTTATGTAAAGTTCCCAATAACTATTTTGACATTAAATTCCTATCCTATTTTATTCCCTTTTCTGTTTTAATCATCTTAACAACTTGTTCTACGGGTAGTGCAGGTACTTCATAATTATTGAATCCTTTTGTGGTTTTAGCAGCAAATAAAGAGTTCCAGAGCGCCTCTGCCGTTGCCTCTATCGTAGCCTGAAAAATAGGAGACATTTCGTCATTATCAAGCACTTTCATTGTGTGCATCTTCTCTCCCTCTTTAACTAAATTATCCGGATAAACAGATAACGCAAGCACATAATCTCCGCTACCATTGGAAGCGTTGCCTCCCGTTCTTGATAATCCCATAATAGCCCGTCTTGCAATACGTTGCAAATTTCTTGAATCACATGGTGCATCTGTAATTACCACTATCATGCAGGATCCGTCTCCTTTTTTCACCTCCTCTGTCTTTGCCTCCTGCTCTATGCTTTTTCTAAATGAATAACTTCCCAATTTTTGTCCAACCTGTACGCCGCATATCTCTAAAACGCCCCCATAATTTGTCTGCACCAGTACACCTACAGTATAGCCGCCAAGATTTTTAGGAAGCACCCTGGAAGATGTACCTATTCCACCCTTCCAACTAAAACAAACAGTACCTGTTCCGGCACCAACACATCCTTCTTCAACGGGACCTCCTTTGGCATTGTGAATTGCCTCAAGAACATCAGACGTCTTTACATATCTGGCTCTTATATTATTCAATTCCCCGTCATTGGTTTCACCGACAACCGCATTAACAGAGCGAACATTTTCATTGCCCGGTTGCTGAAGCGTATAAGTAATCAAAGCCTCTATTCCCGTGGAAACATTTAATGTGTTTGTTAGAACAATTGGAGTTTCAATGTTTCCAAGTTCTTGAATCTGAGTGGTTCCTGCAAGTTTGCCAAATCCGTTCCCAACAAAAAAGGCGGCTGGAACTTTGGATTTAAAAACATTTCCCTGATGAGGAATAATTGCAGTTACACCGGTTCTCATATCGTTTCCTTTATTAAGTGTAACTTGTCCTACGGAAACACCCGGAACATCAGTAATTGCATTAAATTTTCCGGTTTTAAAAATTCCATATTCAATACCATAATCGCGCATTCTTTTGGTTTGAGATTGAGCAATTGAATCATTAAAATTTCCCATAATAAAAAGGGTTAAAAGCGACAAAATAAAAATTCTCTTTTTGGACATAAGTAAAAATATTTGATGTAAAATTAGTTAACTTGCACCAATAAAAATAGAAAAATCTGAATCAGCTTAATGGATAAAGCGGTTTTTGTAAGTATTATTACTCCCGACAGCACGGAAAATCAGACAAATGAATATCTGGATGAGCTTGAATTTCTTGCAACTACGGCGGGAATTGAGGGTGGGAAAAGATTCACGCAAAGGGTTGAAAAACCAAATTCAAGAACATATGTTGGAGAGGGCAAGATAGAAGAGATAAAAGAGTATATTTCTGATAAAGAGATACATCTGGCAATTTTTGATGATGAATTGACAGGCGCTCAAGTTAGAAATCTTGAGAAAGAATTGGATTGTGAAATTCTTGACAGGACTTCTTTAATTCTTGATATTTTTGCACTGAGGGCACAAACCGCATATGCAAAGACACAGGTAGAACTAGCTAGATATCAATATATTCTACCAAGACTGACTGGCATGTGGAGCCATTTGGAGAGACAAAGAGGAGGTCGCGGAACAAGAGGCGGCGCCGGTGAAAAACAATTGGAAACTGACCGTCGTGTTATTCTTGACAGGATCAGTTTGTTAAAAGAACACTTAAAAAAAATAGATAAACAAATGGCCGTTCAGCGCGGTAATCGCGGCGGACTTATAAGGGTTTCTCTTGTCGGCTACACAAATGTCGGAAAGAGTACCATAATGAATCTTCTTTCCAAGAGCAATGTGTTTGCGGAAAATAAATTGTTTGCAACTCTGGATACCACTGTAAGAAAGGTTGTTATAGAAAATCTTCCATTTTTGCTGAGTGACACTGTCGGCTTTATCAGAAAACTGCCGCACCAGCTGGTTGAATCATTTAAAAGCACTTTGGATGAAGTGCGGGAAGCAGATATTCTGTTACATGTTGTGGACATCTCTCATCCTAATTTTGAAGAACAAATTAAAGTAGTCAAACAAACCTTGGAAGAAATAGGTGCAGGAAATAAGCCGACATTTGTAATATTCAATAAAATAGATGCTTACAGGTTTATAAAAAAGGATGAATTTGATCTCAGCCCAAATAAACTTAACAATATGAATCTATCTCAACTGGAATCTTTTTGGAAGATCAAAGAGAAAACTCCTGCAATTTTTATCTCCGCAAAAGATAAAATCGGAATAGATAAATTGAGAAATGATCTTTATAAGATGGTTGGAGAAATTCATAAAGGACGTTATCCTTTCAACAATTTCTTATGGTAAAAAAAGACATCCCGCCTTGCAGCGAGATGTCATAATTGTTTATTCTAATTAAAGTTTTTATTAACCGTGTTTTCTATTTGCTGAATTTGCCTTTTAAAAACTCCCTGTTTAATCTTGCTATATGACTTATAGACACGTGTTTAGGACACTCCATTTCACATGCTCTTGTGTTTGTGCAATTTCCAAAACCAAGCTCATCCATTTTAGCAATCATTGACATTGCTCTTCTCTTAGACTCTATCTTACCTTGAGGAAGCAGAGCAAGAGAACTTACCCTTGCACCAATAAACAACATAGCAGAACCATTTTTACAAGTTGCAACACATGCGCCGCATCCAATACAAGCAGCCGCATCCATGCTTTCATCAGCTTTTTCTTTTGCTATCGGGGTAGCGTTAGCATCTGGTACTGAACCGGTTCTGACAGATATAAATCCGCCGGCCTGCATAATTTTATCTAATGCGCTTCTATCAACAACAAGATCTTTAATCACAGGAAAAGCCGCACTTCTCCAAGGCTCAACTGTAATAGTGCTGCCATCTTTAAATTTTCTCATATAAAGTTGGCATGTAGTAACCTCATTCTCAGGACCGTGAGCACGTCCATTAATATACAGGGAACAAGCACCGCAAATACCCTCTCGACAGTCATGATCAAAGCTAACCGGTCCGCTATCTGCTATGCAAGTCTCTCCGTCTTTACAACCTTTGCTAAACGCAATAGGATCAGCCTGCTCGTTAATAAGTTGTTCATTAAGAATATCCAACATCTCAAGGAAAGAAGTACCATGAGAAATATGTTCAACTTTATATGTTTCAAAATGCCCCTTACTCTGAGCATCTTTTTGTCTCCAAACTTTAAGCGTAAAATTCATATCTCCTAATCTTTATAATTTCTGGTTGCAACTGGAACAAATTCAAAGTTAAGAGGTTCCTTATGAAGTTCCGGTTTTGATTCTTCACCTTTATATTCCCATGCGGAAACAAACATAAAGTTTTTATCATCTCTTTTTGCCTCACCCTCTTCTGTTTGCATCTCCTCTCTGAAGTGACCTCCGCAAGATTCTCTCCTTTGCAAGGCATCGCGAGCCATTAAATCTCCTATCTCAAAGAAATCTGCAAGCCTGTTTGCTTTCTCCAATTCCTGATTAAATCCGTCATTGGTTCCTGCAACATATACGTTACTCCAGAATTCATCTTTTAACTTTTTAATTTCTTCAATGGCTGTTTTCAAACCGGCCTCGTTCCTGCTCATGCCAACATATTCCCACATAATATCTCCAAGTGCCTTATGAATAGAATCGGGAGATCTTTTTCCTTTTATTGCAAACAACTTTGCAATACGCTCTTTAACAGCTTTTTCTGCTGTATCAAATTCAGGAGCATTGGTGTCGGTTTTTGGTTCTTGAATCTTATGGGCAAGATAATTGCCAATTGTACACGGAAGAATAAAATAACCATCCGCAAGACCCTGCATTAAAGCGGAAGCTCCAAGTCTGTTGCCACCGTGATCTGAGAAGTTTGCCTCTCCAATGGCGTACAATCCCGGAATAGTTGTCTGCAAATCATAATCTACCCATAAGCCGCCCATTGTATAGTGAATGGCCGGATAAATCATCATTGGTTCCTTATATGCATTAAAACTGGTAATCTCCTCATACATTTGGAATAGGTTACCATAACGCTCTCTAATCTTATCCTCTCCTAACCTTTGTATAGCACTACTAAAATCCAGAAATACAGCTTTTCCGGTAGTATTAACACCAAAGCCAGCATCACATCTCTCTTTTGCGGCGCGTGATGCTATATCTCTTGGTACAAGATTTCCAAACGCAGGATATCTTCTCTCCAAGTAATAATCCCTTCTGTCTTCAGGAATTTGAGATCCGGTAATTTCATGGCGCCTCAGTTTGTCAACATCTTCCTTAAACTTTGGAACCCAAATTCTTCCGTCATTTCTTAAAGACTCGCTCATAAGAGTAAGCTTAGACTGCTGATGTCCGCGGACAGGGATACATGTAGGATGAATTTGTGCAAAACAAGGGTTTCCAAAATAAGCGCCTTTCTTGTAGCACTGCCAGGCGGCAGAACCATTGCTGTTCATAGCATTTGTTGACAGGAAATAAACATGACCGTAACCTCCCGTTGCTAAAACAACTGCGTGTGCACCAAATCTCTCAATTTTTCCTGTAACAATATTTCTTGCAATGATACCCTTAGCCTCTCCGTTAATTAAAACCAAATCCATCATTTCATGTCTTGGATATGATTTAACGGTCCCTGCTGCAATTTGTGAATTCATTGCAGCATAAGCACCCAGCAACAACTGCTGTCCGGTTTGGCCGCGAGCATAAAAAGTTCTGCTTACTTGAGCACCTCCAAAAGAGCGGTTTGCCAATAGTCCGCCGTACTCTCTGGCAAATGGAACTCCCTGTGCAACACACTGGTCTATAATGTTATTGCTTACCTCGGCCAAGCGAAAAACATTCCCCTCCCTACTTCTAAAATCTCCGCCTTTTACAGTGTCAACAAATAATCTGTATATAGAATCGTTATCGTTTTGATAATTTTTAGCAGCATTTATTCCGCCCTGGGCCGCAATAGAATGCGCGCGCCTTGGCGAATCGCTGATGCAAAATACTTTTACATTGTACCCCAACTCTCCAAGAGAAGCGGCGGCGGATGCTCCTGCCAATCCGGTTCCAACGACAATTACTTCTAACTTACGTTTGTTCCCTGGGCTAACTACCTTAACTTCAGACTTATGTTTTGTCCACTTTTTTGTAATGGGTCCGTCTGGAATGTGCGATATTAATTTATTATCCTCCATTTGATTGTCTTTATAAAATTTCCGCAATTTTACAGACTTTTTGCCGTTTTACAAAGTGTTAAAATAATTATCTTTGTCTGGTGCTAATAAACCACGTGATACTAAAATAAAAAAACAAATCATGAAAAGATTTTTGACAGTAACAATGCTTTTAATCTTTACATTATCCATTCCAGCTTTTGCCCAAACACAAAAAGAGAGCAGAAAAGAAAAAAAGGCCAGGATTGAAAAAATGGTTAAAGATGGTGTGGCCCAGAAAAATCTATTTATTGAATTGACAAGATTGTGTCCCATAAACGGCGTGGCGCAAAATGTTGTTTATGGACAAGACGGGTATTACATAGACATTGTCGGGAACACATTTACCTGCAACTTTCCCTACATAGGTAACGGCACCCGAGTTGCTTACGGTAACAGTGAAACTAACATGAACATTAACAGCAATCATCAAATAGT
>JAQWEK010000036.1 GCA_028704975.1 Bacteroidales bacterium
CGTAAAAAAAAGATATAAAAGCGTAAAACTACGCTTTTATGACAAGAGAAGCCGTTAGTCCCTCCCCAATAAATGATGTGTCGGCTATTGCATCTGCCTTTTCCGTTACGCACGCAAGTGAGGAGTCTCTCTCTTTATTATCAACAACAATAACAATTGCACTGTTTTTTGGAATATTTTCTCCGCGGCTTATGTAAGAAATCAGATTACTTTTGCAAGAAATTTTTGACAAGTCGGCTTCTTCATTATCAAAAGGCAAAGCACTTATCGCCCCCATTGCGTCTATACACATCTTGCCTCCGAATCCTTTCTGTGGAGCAGATGTATCTCTCTCATCTATAAGCCCTCTGGTAAAATATGTATTTGCCCGCGGAATGTAATTTTTCAATATTTGTTGCTTAACCTCCTCAGCGTTGCGAATGTTTAATTTCTTTCCAAAAGTTTCCGGATATTCTCTTACAATCACAAAAACCTTATTAAGCATAAACATAGAGGAACCCCATAAAGCATGGGCAATCCTCAATGCCTTCCCTTTGTAATTAGCTCCCGACAACTTAACTATTACAACATCTTTGCACAAACCTCCATCGGCAAAGGCAATATCTTCAATTTCGGGATATACCGTAATTCTAAGGATATTCAGAATTATCTGTTCAATACATCTGTTTTTATTAATCTCCAGCTCTTTTAACTCAAGGTCGGCATCAGGAGCAGTGTTGTCAAAAGACTTTGGAACCGTAGCATCTTTCTTACCTGAAATTCCGGTTATATGCATTACGGGATACATTGCTCCGCTCTTCTTGAATTCATTTCTGTCAATATAACCACCCAAAACAAAATCACTTTCGGCCGGAACGGCAAGATTCTCCGTCAGGCAATTAGCCATTTCAATGCCCTTGTTCTTTAAAAATCCCGCAACCAACCAAGGAGAAATTCCAACAGGGAAATTAATACTTCCCACAAGATTGCATAATGTATCTCCAATAGAAACAGCCATATCAAACTGGCTATCAATTGATTCATAAAAAGCATCTCTTATGCGGGAATAAGCCGGCCAGCGTACATCAATACTCTCTGTTCCCTTAAAATCCAAAGACAACATTTCCACTAAATCTTCCTGCACCTCTTGTTCACTTACTCTATTTTTTCTAGGAGGAGTCTTTGCAGTTACAACAGCGCTTTTAATTCCCTCAAAGACGGAAGCATCCGGCTTTGCCTGAACAATCTCCTGACAGCGCGGATATCCCTTTGACTTTGTCGGAAACCACTCTGAAAACTGCTTGACATAAGGGAGGATTTTCATTCTTTCTATGCCATGCGCACGCGGCATGGATACTTCTTCCAAAAATTCTTTTAGCCTCTTGGAAGATTCGCTAAAATCATCTATGCCGATAATCCGGGCAAACTCTTTTAAACTACTTTCCATTAATTTTTATAAAAAACAAATTTTCTCTAACTCTGATTTCTCTTTGGATATACTATCCTTGCGTGATACATATCTTGTAACTGCCTCTTAAAAACCATCGTAGTAATGTTTATCTCTCTGTAGGAAATCTCCGCTTTTGACAGCTGAGAAGAGGAAAGTCTATGACTTAACACATCATCCACAAGGGCGGAAATGCTTTTGACAGAGAAATCTTTTAATGTTCTGGCGGCCGCCTCAACCGCATCTGCCATCATTACAACAACTTCCTCACGCGTTACAGGCAATGTTCCGTTATATGTGAAAGGTGCGGTATTATTTGGATCTCCTCCGTTGTTGCAATAAACATTATAAAAATATCCCGTCACAGAGTGCCCGTGATGGGAAGCTATATAATCTATGACCTCCTTTGGCAAATGAAATTTTTTTGCAAGCGTAACACCGTTTTCCACATGTTTTATTATCTCCGCTGCGCCTTCCTGCGGAGTAAGACCGCCGTAATAATTTATGCCCGGTGCCTGATTCTCTATAAAAGCCTGAGGGTTAAGCATTTTACCAATATCGTGATACATGGCCCCTACTCTTACAAGGCGTACATCTCCCCCAATTGCAGAAACCGCTCTTTCTGCAAGATTTGCAACCTGCAGAGAATGCTGAAATGTTCCGGGAGCTTTACGCTGCAGCTCCCTCATTAAATTGTTATCGGTATCTGACAAATCTCTAAGCGTAGAGACTGAAACCATATAAAACAATTTCTCAAACAAGAATACAAACGGATATGCGGCAACTGTCAGCAAAGCATTCAAAAACAGATAAAAAATTATTGTGGCATCGGACTCAACAAGGGTGCCGTTTGAGAGCATTGAAAATCCAATATGAAGAATAGTAAGTCCAGTAAAAACAAACAGAGAATTTACAAACTGCATCCATCCTCTGGAATATAGTGTAAATGAGAGCAATGCAATAACTCCAGACAGTGCGTTAATTGCAAATAGTTCAATTCCGTTTTCTGCAATTATCATTAACGGCAGCATAGAAATCAAATATATTGGAATCACAACTCTGTTTTTAACAAATGCGGCCATGTATAAAGTAGTAACGGCAAACGGAATCAAATAAAGAAGATTTGGATTTATCATCCTAACCAGCATTGGAGTTGCAAAGTTCAAACAGCAGATGAACATTATGAAGTTGAACTGATTTTGGTGCCTCAATATTTCTATATCAGAAAAATATAAAGCCAGATATATAAGCACCAGCAACGCAAACACAATTACTGCATGCGCTAAAACCAGAGCATATATGCTGCCGGAATAACCAAGGCTTCTAATATACTCCGTTTTATATGAATCCAGAAGTTGCTCAATATCAGCAGTTACAGTCTCCCCTTTTGTCACTAAAAGCTGTCCGGCATACATCATGCCCTTGGTTGGAGATATATAATCAATAGCCTGTTTATGAAGTATTTCTGTTGTCTTTTTATCATAATTTAAGTTAGGCTCGACTAATTCCTGTACCCTAATTGCACTAAGAAGAGAGTCGGCATCCATTTCCGGGAAATTTGCAACAACCTCGGAATTAAGGAATTTTACCGCTTTTGAGACTGTATATAAATCAGATTCTATCTCTTGCTTTGTTGTTCTGCCGCTTTGAACAAAAATTGTTTTATATGAAATTTCTCTATCGGGAAGAACACCTTTTGCATAAATTTTTCTCAACCCCCCTTCCAGCACAGAAAGCACATCACGCGTAAGTCCGTATTTGGAACTCTCTTTTGAAAGCTCTGCTATTCTGTCATTTACAACAAAAGGAGTAACCGTATAATATGGGACGATATTTGCGGCAGCCTCCTGTTTTTCAGACATCAGTTCCTGCTGAGTCTTTAAAATCGGGAAATCTATAGGAGTAGTAAGTGTTTCATACAGCCATGGAGCGCCTTTGCGATAATGATATTTAAATTTTCCCTCTGTAGGATACAATAAAAGCATTATTATAAATGCAACTCCCATTGCAAGGTAAATACCTCCGCTACGCAGTATTGCCTTGGTTTTCTGTATGTTTATGCTTTCCATAAAATCCTTGCTAATTGTTACAAAATTACATTATTTTTGCCTATGTATGAACAAATTAAACTGCAAAGCAAATCTAAACTATTTCCGCAAGATACGCATTGCCGCTAAAATATCGGTCATTGCGTGCGTTGCACTGATTGCATGTACATCATTTAACTTTAACAATCCATTCATACACACGCAACTGTCAAAATCTCAAAAGATAAGAGAGTGGTGGGGAAATGTTGTACTTGTGAAATACTATAAAGTGAACTTTAGTACATTCTATTTCACGGACATATCTGAATTTCAAAACGGATATGGGCAAGGATATAAATATCTGGCTGACAGCATCCGTACACTGCTGACACGTGTGCAGAGCCAAAGAGAAAAACAGGGTCCTTGGGTTGCAGTGTTTGATAATCGCAAACAATTTTGCGGCATACTGTCTGAAAACATAGTTGTAGCCGACGCCGGCAAAAACAAGACGGATAAAGGTCAGGTCATAATGAACATGTTTCTTAATACGCTGCATCTGCCAACCGGTCACTACATTGTTGACGGAATTGACTATTACACAGACAATTTAGGCCGCATTAAAAAAGTATATTGCTCAAATGTCATACTGCGGGGCCGCGGTCGCAACAGAGGCTCTCAACATTATTCCGTAATCTTCAAAGACGGACATCCTGGTCTGGATGATGCGGGACACTTGATACCTCAGCAGCTATACGGACCAACGGAGCAAATCAATTACGTGCCTCAGAAAAAAGCGCTTAATGAGGGAAAAATAAGAACGTTAGAGATAAAGGCAGCCAAGGCAAAACGCATGGGATACAAAGTATCTTATGAAATTCACATACTATACCGCGGAGAAGAGAAGCGTCCTTGCGGATTTGAGAACAATTTTAAATCCTATGACAATACCGGAAAGATTGTTCAGAATGTTTCTGGAATTTTTGATAACACACCGGCACCCGAACGGGAAAATTCACCATCGCGATAATTATTTACAATATAAAGAGCATAAAGATGAAAAAAGAAATAGGTAAAAAAACATTATGCGCGCCTTCTTATTTGAATTCAATAATAAGCTATGTAATAAATAATTACAAAGGCAGTACCGAGAAAAGCCTGCAACATTCGGAAGATGCGGGCAAGGGCCTGGAAGCTGATGCAGCAACAATTGGAAATGAATTAGATACCGATAAAAGAAATTCAGGCACAAATAATGTTGCAAGAGCGGAGCTAAAGATTACCGTGGCAAAGGACTCTCCTCTGTTTGAAGAGAAAGTTGTTTTTACAGACGGGTCTGAAAAATTGCTTGACTGCTGGGAAATATTTGATATCGCAAAGACAATTATGGATGACAGGGAAAGAGCATGGAATGAGATTACGGTAATTATTGAAGAGAACAAAAAATTAACAATCAACCTATTAAAATAAATATTATCAGATGAAAAATCTGAATTTGAAATTATGGATGCTGGGCATAACATCCGCTATTTTATTATCAATCCCATTCATAGTTCCGCATACGGGACTTATCATGCTTGTTGCCTTTATTCCCTTATTTACGGCTGAATACATAGCTGCAGCGCATAAAAAGAAAAATTTCTGGGTAATTTACTACAGCGTATTTTTTATATGGAATCTGCTTACCACATACTGGCTTTTCAAAGCCACTCCGGCCGGAGCGGCCGCTGCAATAATTCTAAACGCCATTCAGATGGCCGTCATTTTCAGATTGTTCCGCTGGTTCAAAAAAATTGCAACCGGAATTTCCCCATATATAATTTTTATGTTAATGTGGGTCGGATGGGAACACGTATGCCAGAATGTTCAAATCAGCTGGCCGTGGCTGACGTTGGGAAATGCCTTTGCAACATCAGTTAAATCAGTTCAATGGTATGCAATGACCGGTACCCTTGGCGGCTCTCTTTGGATACTGTTGATGAACCTGCTATTCTTTAGAATTATCAAATTCATTGTCTGGAAAGAAGAAATTCTTCAGTCATCTATTGTTGCGGCAATATTCTTATTTATTCCGCTTATTTACTCACAATTCCGCTACTACACATATAAGGAAAACAGCGGGTACAAAGTGACAAAGCAAGTAGCTATACTTCAGCCCAATATAGACCCGTATAATGATAAATTCGGAGGGCTTTCAAACAGAGAACAGGATACAATTCTTTTCCGTCTTGCAAGTGAAGCCGTAACTCCAAATACATATTTGGTTTTTGCACCTGAAACCTTTTTTTCACCGGACTCAAAAGAGAATATTCTTTTGGAAAATACTCCCGACAGCAATAAGACATTTAAGGCATTCAAAAATTTTTCAAAGGAGCATAAAGTCAATTTTATCTGGGGTGCCGTAACGCAATTTTTCTATGCTCCAAAAAATCAGAACGGGTTGTTTGAAATGAACGGAGAACTTGGAAACGAGGCTCCTTCCCCTACGGCAACAAACATTGCAGGCGCCTTGTGGTACGACAATTACAACTCTTCCGTATATAATAATCCAAACGGATTATATGATTTTTATCACAAATCAAAGCTTGTAATCATGGCGGAAACATATCCCGTTTTCAGAGGAAAAATTGTACTTCAAAAATTGGGAATTGACATGGGGGGAGGCTATGGAAGTTTTGCAAAACAGGCTGAAAGAACGGTGTTTACAACTTCAGACGGCACAAAGATTGGCACGGCTATTTGTTATGAATCTGTGTACGGAGATTTCTGCAGAGGATATATAAACAAAGGGGCAAGTCTTATGTCTGTAATCACAAATGACGGTTGGTGGGGAAACACCTTCGGATACCGCCAGCACTTAAATTACGCTCGTTTACGCGCCATTGAAACTCGCAGAGACATAGCACGTTGCGCAAACACCGGCATATCTGCAATAATCAATCAAAAGGGAGATATTAAATCTCAAACATCATGGTGGCAAAGAGGCTATTTAAGAGGAGAAATTAACACAAACGGTTTCATTACGCCGTTTGTTCATTATGGAGATGTGACCGGATTTATTTCTTTATGGACAGCTCTCTTATTTATCATGTTGGGCATCATTCATGCCATAAGAAAGAGAGATTTAATAAGCGGTATAATCTAAATAAATAGTACACAACATACAGCAATACAACATACATAATTAAGACTGAACACAACACAAATAAAAAAGGCGGAGCATTAAAACTCCGCCTTTAATTTATCAGTCGTGAATAATATTCACTACAGATTTAATCTACTAATAACCAGGATTCTGAACCAGTTTGCCACCTGCTTTTGTAATCTCGTTCTGAGGTATTGGAACCAGGTAATGCTGCTTCTGGAAATCCTTATAATCTTTATGGGTTGTAGTTGCAAGTTTAGCCAAACCTGCATTCTGACATGCGGTAAAATCAGGCTCTCCGTCAGTTCCTTTGGTAGCCATAATATAGGTCAAATCCGTACCCTCGGCATTGTTCTTAATGATTCTTATACCGTAAGTCATCTTTCTTTCCGTTACATCCGCAATCTTCCACCTTCTGACATCAAAATATCTGAAGTTTTCAAATGCTAGTTCAATCTGACGCTCATGATATAGTCTCTTTTGAAGTGCTGTACCTGACTCTGTTACATGCGGCATCATAACGTCTGCTCTGTCTCTTACCTTGTTAATGTAGTCACGGCAAGTACCCTCATATCCAAGGTTATATTCACACTCTGCATAATCCAGATAGAACTCTGCAAGACGGAACCAAGGATACATAACATTAGGATTATCCCCCTGACCTTCACTTACTTTTCCGCCCCAAATCAAGAACTTTCTAATCCAATATCCTGTACCTTGAGTACCATTGGAATTTGAATAGAAGTTATCATTAGGAATTGATGATGTGGCACCCTTTGCTATCTTAATAGTAACAAGACTATCCTTTGTTCCGTTGTTAAACTTAAATTGTGCACCGTGATAAAGAATTGACAGATAGAATCTCGGATCTCTTCCGACATAAGGATTATTAGGATCGAAACCTGACCCGTCTTCAAACGGTCTCTTTCCTGTGGCCTTCATTTCATACTCCTCCACCATATTTTCCGTAGGAGCAACACTAGACCATCCGCCAAATACTGCAGCCGGAGCCCAAAGCAATTGAGCAAAGGAATAACACTGTTCAAAAGATGTTGTGTAAATATAATTCTGAGAAGTAGGCAGAATATAAGATGCCCAAATTACCTCAGGAGAATTAACGTCCGTCCAATACCCGTCGTAGGTATCGTCCAATGAATAAGCGCCAGCTTCAGCTCTTTTAATGACCTCATATACAGCAGCTTGTGCCGTTTTCCATTTATCTGCGCTATAAGCACCATGCCAAGGAGTATCCGCAGGATCAGAAGGATCGTTAAATAGAGGGGAAGCCGCAAACATTGCAACTCTTGCCTTCATTGCACGGGCAGCATCTGCACACGCTCTCCCTTTTGTTGCAGCTTTATCGGGTAACAATGAAATTGCCTTGTCCAAGTCACTGTTAATAAATGCAACGCACTCATCAAAGTTGCTTCTTTCAATCGAATAGTCATCTCCGATGTTATATGTTTTGTCAACAATCGGAAAACCTCCAATTCTCTGAAGCAAATTGCCATAAGCCCATCCTCTCAAAAAGTAAACTTCACCTTTTAGTCTGGACTTGGTTTCTGCTGAAATTGCGGAGGCGTTGTCAATTTTCTCCAAAAACATGTTCATATATCTGACATAGGTATATACTCTATTCCAGATGTTTATGAAAGTATTACGGGTATTGTGAGTAGAACCGCCTTCACTCGTATACATAATCTTAGAAGGATCCATCTCGCCTCTGGAAATATAGTTGGTAGATGAACCTCCATATCTAAAGTAAGCCTCATCTGTACATGCAGCAATTGTTCCCTCATTGTAAGGGATGCGAATTACAAAGTACATTGTGTTTACAAAGTTCTCACACATTGCGTCATTGCTAAATACGTCAGTCTCAGAATAGGCATTCAAAGGTTTCTTCTCCAAGAAATCTTTATTGCAGGATGTCATTGACAACGTAAATGCAAACAGTGTAAGTATAATAAATATTTTTTTCATAATCATGTCAATATTAGAAAGTTACCTTTACACCTGTGTTAAATACCCTAACCTGAGGATAAGCTTGCAAATCTGTGCTGTTAGTCTCAGGGTCAATCTCCTTAAGAGGTGAGATAGTAAGCAGGTTATAACCGCCTATGTAGAATCTAAGATTGCTGATTCCTATCTTGCTAAAGAAATCTCCGTGGAAGTTATATCCAACTTCAACATTCTTTAATCTGATGAAATTAGCTTTTCTCAAATAATAATCTCCGCTGTATGATGCGCGAAGTCTTGGTTTGGAAGCCGTAGTGTTTGTCAAAGAGTATGAATCCTCATAAACAGACTTTAGAATGTTACCGACTGCAGGGTCATTGTTTACGCTCAATTCCAATCTTGCGCGTCCCTGTCCCTGAAGCAATACCATAAAGTCAAAATCTTTCCATTTGCCTTCAAAAGTAATACCGTAAACAATCTGCGGGATAGTGTTATAAGGACTTCTGTAACGGTCATTTGAAGTGATAGAGCCGTCACCGTCTTTATCCTCAAGAATAAAGTCTCCAAGGTTTTGGGATTTAGTATGAGGATATTTGTCCAAATCTTCCTGAGTTCTAAACATTCCAATTACATGATAGTACAGGCCAGAACCGATAGGTCTGCCCGTTTGATTCATATAACTTCTGTCAATATACTTTCCACTGGCATCATAAGAACTCCAAGGAGTCTCATCCATGTAAATAACTTTGTTTCTTGCATACGTAAAGTTTGCAGAAATTCTGTAATAGAAATCTTTTCCAACATTGTTGGTATGATTCAACTGAATCTCAATACCTCTGTTTTCAACCTTGCCGATGTTTTCATCAGGAAGGTTAGATGATGACATACCGGTATAATTAGGTATAGATGAGTTCCTTGTGCAAAGAATATCACTTCTCTTTGTCTTAAATACCTCAAATTCAAAACCTAACATTCCATTCCAAAGAGTACCGTCCAAGCCAAAGTTCCAAGTCCTTGCCCTCTCCCAAGTTACGTTCAAGTTAGGAATAGTACCGGGTATAATACTTGATTGTGTTGTGTTGCCAAATACAGGTTTGTTGCTGGATAAGAATGTTGTCAAATACTGGAAAGCGGAAATATTATCATTACCGACCTCTCCGTATGAAGCTCTCAGTTTCAGGTTGTTAATCCAGGTAAAATTATCCTTAATGAACGGCTCCTCAGACATTCTCCATCCTGCGCTTACCCCTGGGAAAAAGCCCCAGCGATGTCCGGATGGGAAGTTTTCTGAACCGTCATAACGGAAGATTGCGGAGACCATATATTTCCCTTCATAATCATAGTTGAAACGTCCAAAATAACTTCTTCTTGCAGTCTCAACCGCGTTACCTGTAACTTTGAAATTTGCATTATCCGCGCTTCCCGCAAAGAGCTGATCTATAGCGTCCGAATCATAAGAAATATTTGCAGACATAAAGTAATCCTGATGATACTTATTCTGCTCAACGCCAACCATTGCACTAACGTGATGTTTCTCCGCAAATGTTCTGTCATAATTAACGGTAGCATTCAAAGTCGTCTGGTGATTGGTAGTGTAGTACTCATAAAGAGCCGGAGTAGAGAAATAACCGGTAGCAAGAAGATGGTCATAGTTTGCAGTCTCCTTGTTATAGTTATAGCCCCACCAAGGAGTCTCCCAAAGTTTTCTAAATGTAGATGTCCAGTCATAGGCGGCATGAGCCTCAACCCATAAACCTTCAGTAATAAAAGGCATATCCAATCTTAATGTTGCAGTTGTGTTTAAGCGGTCTAGAGTTGTCTTGTCATAACCCGTCTGGTCTGTAACCAAAACCACAGGGTTTGTACCGCTCTGTACCAATCCGTTAGGATAGTATGCGGTAGACAGAGGAGAACGTCTGGCAGCCATGTAGAAAATACCGTAATTATCAGAAGAGAATGCGGAATAATCTTTATGTTGCTGTCTGCCGGAAATATCAACTCCAATCTTTAAATTCTTTGCAACTTTTGTATCAATGTTTGCGCGAAAACCCGCTAAGTCATACTTAGTTGCACTCTTTCTGTAGATACCGTCCTGCATTTGTCCGTTTGCGGATACAAAGTAATTCATGTTCTTTGAACCGCCGGAAATTGTAATTCCAAATTTATGCTGGAAAGATGCGGGTTTAATAATCTCATGGAACCAATCTGTGTTAGGATACTCGACCCTGTTTGTACCCTCCTTAATAGCTTTAATTTCATCGGAAGTATATGCATCAGAAACACCGTCAAGCTCATTCGCCTGGTTGTACGCAGCTGCATACTGATTAGCATCGCACAATTTCAGAAGTCTTGTGGCATGCTGGATACCAAGGTCATAACTGAAAGTGATAACCGGTTTCTGATCCAAGTTACCTCTCTTTGTTGTAACCAGGATAACTCCGTTTGCTGAACGTGAACCGTAAATTGCCGCAGACGCATCCTTCAATACAGTGATGCTTGCAATATCCTCAGGATTAATACGGTCCAGGTTCTCACGTCCTGCTATACCATCGATGATGATAAGGGGACTGTTGTCTCCCAGAGTACTGCGTCCTCTAATAAAGATAGTTGTACCATCAGCTCCAGGTTCGCCTGAACGGTTGTTGATGATAACTCCCGGAAGACGTCCTGCCAAACCTTGTGACAGGTTAACAGAAGAGTTTTTCTCAACAGTTTCTCCTTTTGTTGAAGTGACGGAACCGGTCAAAGTAACTTTTTTCTGGCTGCCGTATCCGACTACTACTACGTCATCAAGTTTAACCAATTCTGCTGTCATTTTGATTGTCATCCCATCAGTAAGGTTGCCAACTGTTATTGTCTTAAAACCAAGACATTGAACAGAAATAGCCTTACCCCCGGCATTAATTGTAAATTTACCGTCGGCATCAGTTGTTGCATACTTGTTTGTACCAACAACTTGAACTACTGCTCCGGGAACCGGAGTACCGTCAGCTGCGTTTACAACAGTACCTTTAATAGACTTGTTTTGAGGAATTGCCTCTAGAGTCCTAGGCTCAATCTTAGAAGGAGCCGTTTGCATGGAGGCATTATTAGTGCCGCCATACAACATAGTGGAAACCGTTTGCTTCTGATTTCTAACAGATACCGCGCCGCTCAAATCGTACTGAGCAAATGCGGGAGCTGAAAAAAAGCAGATACAAACAATCGTGATCAAAGACCTGGTCAAGGTCTTAATCTGGAATACTTTTGTGTTGAATTCCATGGGTATTGTTTTAAGTTATTAAAAATAGTTATCAGGTTTGATCTTTAGAACGGCGCAAAAATACGGGAAAAAAAGGGGTTTAACAATTTTGTAACAGATTTTTTTGTATATTAGGGCACCTAAAAAAAGCGCTCAGAACGCATTAAAAACGATAAAATATATGATGAAAGAAAAACTGTCGAGAGTTATAAAAATTGTAACTCTTTGCTTACTAACATGTTTATGCAATCTTCCTGCACGCTCGCAGGAGTTGATTGTAATGAAATCCCCAAAATACCTTAAGGCAAATGACTCAATATTTATTTTTACGCCTGAAGGGAAAAAACCTCACGCAACAGTTATTTTGCTGCACGGATGGGGCGGCAGCTATAAAGACTGGACAAAGGGCAATGACATACAAAAGCTCAGCGACAGCACCGGTTTTAGATTTATTTGTCCGGACGGATTGAAGGACAGCTGGTATGTTAACTGGGCCGATACCAACAAGATACAGATGCGTGACTTTTTGAATAGAGAGTTTATTCCGGAAATGTATAAGAGATTTGACCTTAATCCCGAGACTACTTTTATTGATGGATTAAGCATGGGAGGTCATGGTGCAATAAATTTATTCATAGACAATTACGATAAGTTTAAAGCCGCGGGCAGCTTGAGCGGAGTTTTAGATTTGCAGCTGGCTTATGACACGTATATG
>JAQWEK010000147.1 GCA_028704975.1 Bacteroidales bacterium
GGCTTATTGTTTTGTTAATCAAGAAAATTAGACTACTTTTGTGCCACAAAAATTTTAACTAATCAATTAATTTTTATCAATTATGACAAAAGCTGATATCATTAATGAAGTTGCTAAGGAAACCGGAATGGAGAAGGTTGCCGTACAACGTGTAATTCAAGAATTCATGGGGAGCGTTAAAGATTCCCTAGCTAAAGGAAAGAACGTTTATCTACGCGGCTTTGGCTCTTTCGTTATTAAAAAGAGAGCAAAGAAGACTGCTAGAAACATTTCAAAGAACACAACATTAATCATCCCTGCTCACAACATCCCTGCTTTCAAGCCTGCTAAGGTATTCATGAGCAAGGTTAAAGGCGGAAGAAAGTAATTATGCCAAGCGGAAAGAAAAGAAAGGGGCATAAGATGGCCACTCACAAACGCAAGAAGCGTCTGCGCAAGAACAGACATAAGAAGCGTAAGTAGCAGGTATCTTATGTGTCTGTAGATAGAAGTTTAATCTAAAGCAGATTCGTTCTGCTTTAGATTATTTTTTTGATATGGAGAAGGATTTAATCATAGATGTTAGCCCTGCGGAGATAACCATTGCTCTGCTGGAGGATCATCGGCTTATAGAGCTTAATAAAGAGCAGAATAACGGCTCTTCTTATCAGGTAGGGGATGTCTATCTGGGAAGAGTTAAAAAGGTGATGCCGGCTCTTAATGCCGCCTTTGTAGACATAGGCGACAATAAGGATGCTTTTATTCACTATCTGGATCTTGGATTGAATTTTAAAGCCTTTGATTACTTTGCTAAACAGGTTAATCCCAACAGGGATTTGAAATCCCTTTACTCTAGTGTCAGAATTGGGCCTATCCTGGAGAAGGAGGGTAAAATAGAAGATGTTTTAACGCCGGGACAATCTGTTATTGTTCAGATAGTTAAAGAGCCTATTTCTACAAAGGGCTCAAGACTGACGGCGGAAATTTCAATTGCCGGAAGAAATATTGTACTGCTTCCTTTTGCACAAAAAGTGAGCATATCCCAAAAAATTTATTCCAAGGAAGAGAAAAGACGCTTGGAGCGTCTGGTTCAGAGCATACTGCCAAAGAATTACGGCGCCATTATTAGAACTGCAGCTGAGGGAAAAAAGGCTGCTATTCTTGATGCAGAGCTTCATGCCTTAATTCAGAAATGGGAGAGCGGCTGTAAAAAACTATTGGGGGCCAAGCCTCCCAGACTGCTGTTTTCTGAAAACAGCAAGACCACCACAATATTAAGGGATCTTTTAAATGACTCATTCTCAAGTGTTGAGGTTAATGATGAAGCCGTTTACAATGAGGTTCGCTCTTATGTAGATACAATTGCTCCGCAGCAGGATAAAATTGTACGTCTATACAAGGGTGAAGAGCCAATCATGGATGCCTTTGATGTCACAAGACAAATAAAGGGGGCATTTGGCAAAGTTGTTCCTATTAGGCAGGGTGCATATCTTGTTATAGAACATACTGAGGCCTTGAATGTTGTGGATGTTAATAGTGGTATAAGAGCTAAGAAAGGCATTGATCAGGAAGAGAATACCTTTGAGGTAAATATGCACGCGGCAGATGAGATTGCAAGGCAAATGAGGCTTAGGGATTTGGGCGGCATCGTTATCATTGACTTTATAGATATGGAGAACAATGAGAACAAGATGAAGCTGTTCAAGCATATGCAAGACTTAATGCAGAGTGACAGAGCTAAACATAATGTTCTGCCTCTGACCAAGTTTGGCCTAATGCAAATCACCAGACAGAGGGTAAGACCGGCAACAGAAATTAGCGTTAACGAGAAGTGTCCGATGTGTCACGGAACCGGAGAAATTGCGCCAAGCATTTTGGCTGATGAAGCTCTGGAGAGACAATTGGCTTATTACGTTAAAGAGAGAAAGATCAAATCTTTTATTCTTAAAGTTAACCCAATCATGGAGGCATACCTTTCTAAGCGTAAGGGTTTGTTCCATAGCATTGTAAAAGACTGGTGCAAAAAATATTCCTGTACTGTAAAATTACAGGCGGATAATGATTTCACCCTCTTGCAATCTGAATGGTACAATGGAAACGGTCAGATGATTGACGACGAGTAAAGATTTTTGCAGATTGATTTCTGTAAAAAGGGTAGATTATGGAGTAATGCAGCGGCTAAAACAAAGCTTGCTGCATTTTCTTTTTTATCTCTTTATTACACAGATTTCCAATACTTCCGGAGTGAGTGTGTCTTAGCGAACTTACTGTGATGCGGCCGTTCTTATCTCTTTTGCCGTCAAATTTATAATTGCCTTTATTCACTTTTATCCCGACAGTTTTATATGCATCGCGGAACGGGGTTCCGGCAGTTGCAAGTTGATTAACTTCTTCTACAGTGAACATTACCTCGTATTTGGAATCTTTTAGAATGTCCTCATTTACAGAAATATTCTCAAGCATGTATTTTGCCATTTTAAGTGATGAATGCATTTTTTCCAAGACGGGAAATATCACTTCTTTTAACAGCTGGTAATCTCTGTGATATCCGTGAGGAAGATTGGTGGTCATCATACTGACTTCATTTTGAGCAGCTTGTATTATGTTGCAATTGCCGCGCATTATTTCCCATACATCCGGATTTTTTTTGTGCGGCATTATGCTGCTGCCCGTAGTCAACTCATCAGGGAATTTTATGAATCCAAAATTTGGACACATATAGATGCAGCAATCCTCTGCAAGTTTATTTATTGTTCCTGCAATTTGACCCATCGCTGAGGCTAATGCCTTTTCTGTTTTACCTCTTCCGAGTTGTGCCGCTATAGAATTGTAATTTAGGGTTTTAAAACCAAGCAGTTTTGTGGTCATTTCCCTGTCCAGAGGGAAAGAACTTCCGTACCCAGCCGCACTTCCAAGAGGATTTTGATCAGCTATTGAATGAGCCGCTCTTAACATAAGCATGTCGTCTGCAAGGGTTTCAGCGTACGCTCCAAACCAAAGGCCAAACGATGATGGCATAGCAA
>JAQWEK010000148.1 GCA_028704975.1 Bacteroidales bacterium
TTGTTATGTTTTGCTAGCGCGCCACGTGGAGCGTTGCATTATCGTAGCAGTAGCCACGTAAACCACTAATTGCCAGCATACAAAGCATGCTGGCAATTCGCAGACTGCACGGCAGACTGCACGGCAGGTTGCGTGCATGCACTACCGCTTCTTGCCGCCAGCCGCATGGTCAGCATGCTGAAAAATGCTCTTAGTATGCATGTGGAGACGTTTTTAAAACCTGCCCCAGAACGCACAGAAAGGCTAAAATTTCCACATCTGATTATCAACCACTTATGGCATTTTCGGTTTTCTCGTGTACTTTATACTTTGTCATACGCTGTTAATCAGCAAGTTGCATTTTTGCCTTTCTGCGCGTTGTGAAGGGAGGGGACAGAATCAGCCTACAGAGGCATCCGAAGCATATAGCATAATAAGAAGAACTGTCGGGAACCTCAGGCAGAATCAGCCTACATAGGCATCCGAAAGGGGATAGAAAAATTGCCGTGAAAATTTTTGCTTTGTAAATTTTACGTTATGAATTTGTACCTTTGAAGCTTTGCACAATATTTGCAAGCGGAAATTATTAAACGTAAAACAATATGACATTTTTAACATTCCTATTACAGGCAGACACTGCGGCGGCAATTGATCAGGCCGCCCAAACCGTAGCAGTTAAACAGCAAGCGTCTATGTCTCTGATTGACATGACAATAAAAGGAGGATGGCTTATGATTCCTCTGTTTATTCTCTCCATTTTGACCATCTATATTTTTGGGGTAAAGTGGTACACTATCAGAAAGGCATCCAAGCTTAATCCAAATTTCATGAATGACATTAAAGATTTAATTCACGATGGGAAAATTAAATCTGCGCTTGCGCTTTGCAAAAGAGAGGACACTCCGGTTTCACGTCTGATTGAGAAAGGCATAGAGAGAATGGGCCGTCCGCTTACGGATATACAGGCGGCCGTAGAAAACCTTGGTAATATAGAAGTTGCAAGATTGGAAAAAGGTCTTCCGGGACTTGCTTCAATTGCAGGAGGCGCACCTATGATAGGATTTTTGGGAACTGTGCTTGGTATGGTTCAAGCGTTTTTCAATATGTCGCAAGCCGGCAACAATATAGATATCACCCTTTTATCCGGAGGCATCTACACCGCAATGGTTACCACCGTTGCCGGTCTGATTGTTGGTATTCTTGCTTTCTTTGGATATAACTATCTGACGGCAAAGGTTTCAGACTTGGTATTTATGTTGCAGAGCAATACTATTGAATTCATGGATTTGCTTCATGAACCGGGGGACAACACCGTTGCAAAGTAGCTGTAGTGATAAAAATAAAACAAGGACACAATTAGTTAATTAACAAATTAATATGGCAATTAAACAAAGATGTAAAGTAGAGGCCGGGTTCAGCATGTCATCAATGACAGACATTGTCTTTTTGCTGCTGATTTTCTTCCTTGTTACATCTACACTTATAAATCCTAATGCGCTAAAGTTGTTGCTGCCAAAGAGCACAAATCAGATTTCTTCCAAGCAGCAAGTTAGCGTATCTATTAAGGATCACCAAGATACGCACACCTATTCATATCACATAAATGGAAATTTGCAGCCAATTCCGTTTGAACAGGTTGAGGTTGAACTGCAGGCGCTGCTTCAAAACACGGATGACCCTACTTTCACAATTCTTGCGGACCAGAGCGTTCCAATTGAGAAAGTGGTTGAACTAATGAATATTGCAAAGCGCAATAAGTATAAGGTAATTCTTGCAACAGCACCGGAGTAGCGTGCGGCACAAAACAGCAGTTTATGAAAGAATCACTAAAACAGCAAAAATATGACAAGCAAGGTAAGCAGATTGGTGTTTGCCTCACTATTGCCGTACATGCCCTGCTGTTTTTAGTGCTTGGGGTTAACGGATTCAAGACGGTCTATCCGCCTCCTGCGGAAAAGGGTATTCTCCTGGAAATTCCAATGGAAGAAGTCACGGTTGAGCAGTTTAAAAACGGAGGTACAGAGCCCCGCGCTCCAAAAGCAGATCCGAATAAAGAAATTAAACTTGTACAAAAATCTGAAGCTCAGGTTATTGGGAAGAAGCAAAATGCCGGGGTAGCTACTACTTACGGAGATAAAGGGGATGTTGCCAAATATGAGCCGGTTCATAAAACCAAGATTGACAAGCGCGCGCTTTTCACCTCAGAAGATAATCACTCAAAAGAAGAGGCTGCTCAGACTGCCAGGATTGTATCAAATGCCCTTAAGGCCGGACATCCGGATGGGAACACAAATAATGGTGCAGTACGCGGAGAACCATCCGTAAGGCTGGAGGGACGCAGCACTGTGGGATCACTGCCAAAACCGTCATATACAGTTAATAAAGAGGGAATCGTAGTGGTAAAAATAATGGTGGACCAGTACGGAAAAGTCACAAACGCAATCCCCGGACAAAGCGGAACCACTGTCTCTGATCCAACGCTTTGGGCCGCTGCAAAAAGCGCCGCGCTAAAAGCACGCTTTAATATAAACGCCTCAGCCTCAGCTGTCCAAATAGGGACAATTACTTACATATTTAAATTGAAGTAAACGTACAATAGCGCCGTTTGTTAATCTTTGCTAACTTGCGTCATTATAATCGGTCGCAATGCAGGATGAAAACAAAAACATAGAGCAACATTCTCAAAAAAAGAGCAACAACTTCTTCTCTTATTTTACAAAGGAGAATGCAAAAAAGTTTATTCGCGATAATGTAACTCATTCCACGCAATCAAATGCAGTAATCGCAATATCAATCGGTTACGGGGTATTCTGCGGTTGCATTCCTTTGTGGGGATTGCAGTTGATCTTTGCCGGAATAACCGCGCACCTGATGAAGTTGAATCCGGTTATTGTAATGGCATTCACATTAATAACCCTCCCACCTATTCTTCCGTTTGTAATCCTTGCAAGCATTGTTGTTGGTGGATGGGTAAGCGGCAAGCCAACGTTTATAGATTTAGCTCAAATTGAT
>JAQWEK010000149.1 GCA_028704975.1 Bacteroidales bacterium
ACCATAAGCCTTGGCGTCTGCAACGGATGCCAGCTGATGTCTGAGCTTGGACTGATAACACCTTCACAAAGAGAACTCTCTCCAAAGATGACACATAACCTGTCGGGAAAATTTGAGAGCAAGTTTATTGGGGTAGAAATTCCACAATCTTCGTCAATTTTACTTAAATCTCTGACGGGCAGCAAACTTGGCATTTGGGTTGCACATGGAGACGGCAGGTTCACCTTCCCCAACGCAAAACTGGAGGGCATGAAAGTTGCCGTCAAGTATAATTATGATGAGTACCCTGGCAACCCTAACGGCTCTCCAAAGAGAATTGCAGGAGTTTGCAGCGCAGACGGAAGGCACTTGGCAATGATGCCGCACCCGGAGAGATGCATAAGACCTTGGAACTGGGCGTGGTACCCTGAAGCACTTAAAAAGCAAGAAGTTACACCATGGTATGAGCTGTTTGTAAATGGCCGCAAATGGTGTGAAAAACATAAAAAATGAGCAAGAATAATTACAGAGGTTGTAAATCCGCAAATCCGGATTCCAACCTGCAGAGAGTGATAAATAATCACGGAAAACTTCCCAAAATTTTTGTCCTGGACACAAATGTTATCCTGCATGATTTTCATTCAATCTACAAATTTCAGGAGAATGATTTGGTTATTCCTCTGGCAGTTATAGAGGAATTGGACAAGTTTAAAAAGGGTGACGGAACAATCAATTACAACGCCCGCGAGTTTGTCCGCAAAATAGATGAACTAAGCGACCGGAACCAAAACAGCGGCAAAGGATATCCCCTGGGCCCCGGTCTTGGCACACTTACACTTTCCGTAAATCGCCCGTTCCCAAAGGAATACGAGGGCTGCTTTGAAAATGACATACAAGACCACAGAATTCTGTCAACCGCAATTTGGTATAAAAATCAGTATCCCGATAGAACAGTTTGCCTTGTAACAAAGGATGTTAATCTAAGAATGAAAGCCAAAGCGCTTGGAATGTTCACGCAGGATTATCTTACCGACCATATTAAAGAAGAGCGCTTTACTCAAGATTATGAGAGAGTTACAATATTAAAAGATGTACCTGCCGCAATTGTGGATAAGCTTGGCACAAATTCCAACGGTGTCACACCGGCTGAACTTAAACAGGAGAATCCTGTATTTAATCAGCTGTTCAAAATTATTACGGGCGGCATTCAAGGAAGAGATGATCAGCAAAACGGTGAAGACAGAAACCCTATAAGAAAGAACATTATACTGGCCCGTTATAATCCTGATACAAAGACCATTGTAAAGGTTAATTCCTTAACCGAATATGGCATTGCTCCAAGAAATGAAGAGCAGGTTTTTGCAATGGATGCCGTAATGAATCCTTCCGTTGAACTTGTATCATTAACAGGAACTGCGGGCACGGGAAAAACTTTGATTGCAATTGCGGGCGCTCTTGCACAGGCCGACAAATATGATCAGATTCTTGTTGCCAGACCTGTAATAACTCTTAGAAATGAGGAACTTGGATTTATTCCCGGAAGCGTGCAGGACAAACTGGCACCTTTCATGCAACCGCTTTTTGATAACCTTGCAGTCATCAAAAAGAACTTTGGAATCTCATCTAAAGAGAATGTTAAAATAGAGGACATGCTAAGAAATAAAAAGCTGGAAATTTCTCCGCTTGCTTACATCAGAGGCCGTTCCCTATCCAAGGTATTCTTCATTGTTGATGAGGCGCAAAACCTTACTCCTCATGAAGTTAAGACAATCATTACCAGAGCGGGAGAAGGCACTAAGATTGTATTCACCGGAGATGTTCAGCAGATTGATCAGCCGTACTTGGATAAACTTTCCAACGGTCTTACTCATATCAGCGATAAGCTCTACGGAGAAAAACTTTTTGAACACGTCAATCTTATCATGGGGGAGCGCAGCCAGCTCTCAGAATTAGCGGGAAAGAAACTATAGTAATATCTGTAGCAGTATCTCAGATTAATAAAAGGCCGAAGGCCTGGCACAAAATAGAACAGCCGGAACAATTTTCCGGCTGTTTTTGCATATTGCCTTGTGCGATAGGTTATTTATAAGACTTAATCGCAGCCTGTGCTGCAGCAAGACGGGCAATCGGAACACGGAATGGAGAACAAGATACATAATTGACTCCCAGGCCGTTGAAAAATTCAACGCTGGCAGGATCACCGCCGTGCTCACCGCAAACACCACACTTAATGCTAGGATTAGTGCTGCGTCCGCCCTTAATACCCATATCAACAAGTTTCCCGACAGATGCCTGATCCAAAGTCTGGAACGGGTCCGCATCAATAATCTTCTTAGACAAATAATCCCCCATGAAAGAACCTATATCATCTCTTGAGAAACCAAACGTCATCTGAGTTAAATCATTAGTGCCAAATGAGAAAAACTGAGAGCTTCTGGCCATCTTGTCCGCCATAATTGCCGCACGCGGAATCTCTATCATCGTACCGAACATATACTTAACATCAATTCCTGTTTTCTGTTTAACTTCTCTGTGAACTCTGTCGCAAATTTCTTTCTGATTATCAAGTTCATTAGGAGAAATTGTAACAGGGATCATAAGTTCCGGAACAGGTTTATGGCCTTCATTGATAAGCTCGACGGTAGCATTAAAGATTGCCCTGAATTGCATCTCGGAAACCTCCGGATATGTGATACCAAGCCGTACTCCTCTGTGTCCCATCATCGGATTAACTTCATGCAGCGCCTCCCCTCTCTTCTCAATATCACTCATGGAGATATCCAAATCTTTTGCAAGTTGCCTGCGCTTATCTTCCGACTGCGGAACAAACTCATGCAAAGGAGGATTCAGCAATCTAAAAGTAACCGGTTTTCCGTCCATAACCTCCATGGTAGCTTTTACGGATGCCTTTACATAAGGTTCCAACTCAGAAAGGGCTTTTCTTCTCTCGGCAGTGGTATT
>JAQWEK010000150.1 GCA_028704975.1 Bacteroidales bacterium
GCTATGCAGCTGAATTAAAGCCTGTTGCA
Source organism: Bacteroidales bacterium (assembly GCA_028704975.1). Classification (GTDB taxonomy): domain Bacteria; phylum Bacteroidota; class Bacteroidia; order Bacteroidales; family UBA932; genus Egerieousia. The sequence goes on from JAQWEK010000150.1 coordinate 30, forward strand.
GCAAATGCAGTTAATGAGCCTCTTATTGATGTTGCTGCAGTTAAGGGCGGAAAAGTGAAAAAGGAGGAGTCCGGATTTGCCGGTTCAAAGACTTGGACATTGAGCAATGGTGTTAAGGTGCATCTATATCCTACAGATATTCAAAAAGATAAGATATCATTCAAACTAGAGCAGAAGGGTGGTATGTCAATATTGCCAATAGATGTCCTTCCAAACTTTGAAGAGAATGTTCAGGCTTTTTATCAGCAAAATGCCGGAGTTTCCAAGTTTAGCCAGAGCAAGCTGGATAAAATACTTGCCGGCAAAGACGTATCTGTCGCGAATACTGTAGGTCCTTTAACTAGCGGAATTTTAGGTGGTGGTTCCTCAAAAGATTTGGAGACTATGATGCAGTTGGTATACCTGTATTACACTCAGCCGAGATGTGATGCTGCCGAGTTTGAAACATCCATGTCTCAGATGAAATCAATTGCCTCAAATTTAGGCAGTAACCCCGATTTCCGTTTCTCTGAGGAGAATGAAAAAGTTGCAAACAATAATAGTCCAAGGCACTTCTTCTTTGGAAGTGACTTGCTTGGCAAGGTTAGCGCTGCAGGAATTAAGAAAGGTTTGGATATGCTATTTGGAGATGCAGCCGGAAGTGAGGTATACATAGGAGGTGACTTTAAGCCAGAGGAAATTAAGCCATTTGTTGAGAAGTATTTAGGTGCTCTTCCCGTAAAATCAAAGGTTGCCCGCAATTACGTAAACCATAAGATGTTTATGGCTCCTGGAATGCGTGAAGATGTATTTGATTTTGATATGAAGAACCCCCAGACCTCTGCCGCTATCTACTATACAGGACCTATGCAGAACACAAAAGATAATACAATCCAGTTGAGAGCAATGAGTTACATCTTAGAGATGAGATATATAGAAAGCTTAAGAGAAGAGAATGGCGGCACATACAGTCCTTCTGTTGATGGTTATATTTCATTCGGTCCTAATGAGCGTTACAATTTCAATGTTACATTCCAGACTCAGTATGAAAAGTCAAAAGATTTGATTGAAAAAGTGCATAAAGGCATAGAAAATTTAGCCGCCAATGGTCCTACAGATGAGGAACTTACAAAAACAATTGAAAGTTTTAAGAAAAATATTCCGGAAAAAAAGAAGCGAATTTCATACTTTATGAATCTTATAGAGGAGTATTACTCTTGGGGCAAGGATATGAGTGATTCAGACGCGCTGATTAACAAAAACGTAACAAAGGAGACGGTACAGAAAATGGCGCAACTGCTTGTAAACAACAAGAATAGAACGGAGATAGTTATGAACCCAAAAGTGAAATAGGTCATTTTCAGGCAGAGATAAGAATTTGTTTTGCGTTTGAAAAAAATAATTCTATCTTTGCCATGCTGGGGTGTCCGCTGTTTTTTACATAAAGCGATATCTTTTAGTTAGTTAGATTTTACATAGAAACTATTTATAAACTAAATTTTTTTAAAATGAACTTTAAGAAATTATTTTTGACAGTTGCAGTTTGCGCTTTCGCAGTTTCTTCTGTTACTGCTCAGTCGGTAAAAGGAACTGAAGCTCAGACTAAGAGGGGCCCCTATGAGACCAATCGTTTGTTCGATAACGTCTTTTTAGGTGTTGCCGGTGGTGTTAACTACTATCAGGGCGAGGAGGATTGCAATCTTAGCTTCACTAAGAGAATGGCTCCAGCTTTGAATGTTTATTTAGGCAAATGGGTAACCCCATGCGTTGGTTTAAGATTATCTTATAACGGTCTTTCTCAGAAAGGCTGGACATCTTCTAAGAGTAGCGTTTATGCAGATGGTAATTCTGATAACGGCTATACTCAGAAATTTAACACATGGTATGTTCACGGTGATTTAATGTGGAACATTTCCAATGCCATCAGCGGATATCGTTCAGACAGACTTTGGGATATCGCTCCTTATGTAGGTGGTGGTGTTGCTCACGCAGCTGCTAAGCATGCTGATAACGGCTCTCATCACGGCAACTATAAACTAGCTGCTACAGCAGGTATTTACAGTATGTTCCGCGTAGCTAAAGGTTTGGACGTCACTCTAGATCTTAGCCAGACTTATGTTAACCAGGCATTTGACGGTGAGTCTGCTATGTCTCGTCAGGAATATATTGGAACCGCTACTGTAGGTCTTGCATATCAGTTCAGAGTAAGAGATTTCTCTCGCGCTCATTCAGCAACTGATTTGACTCCTTATAACAGTAAGATTAAAGATCTTAACAATGCTCTTGCAGCAGCTAATGCTAAGAATTCTCAGCTTCAGAAAGATTTGAACGATGCTAACAATCGCCCTGTAAAGGAGGTTGTTGTTAACGGAACAGATACAAAGTCAGCTACTCCGGTTGCTTTGTTCTTCCCTCTTGGCAAGTCAACTCTTGATGAGACTCAGCTAATGAATCTTGATTTCTATGTAAAGAACGCTATGAAAGTTGATTCTAATCATACATTCACAGTTACAGGAAGCGCAGACAGCGCAACCGGTTCTAAGAAGATCAATGATAAGCTAGGCGTTGACAGGATGAATAAGGTTTATGATATACTTGTTAACAAGTATGGCATAAGCAAGGATAAACTTGTTAAGCAGTCTATCGGTGGAACTGATAAATATAGCTCTAAGTCAAACAGACTTAATCGCTGCGTCGTTATAGATTAACTATATTAAACTTATACTTTAATAAAAAAAGCCGCTTGTATAAAGCGGCTTTTTTTTGTGTCTGTTTGTCTATTCTTTTGTTCTAAAACCCTAAGAGTCAATTTGGCGGCTAAATTTTTGTATATATTTGTTATACTATATTGCTAAGTCAAAGGTACTGTATGGATTCACCACTAAATAATATAGACGGCAGGATGAAAATTACAAGGGTTGT
>JAQWEK010000151.1 GCA_028704975.1 Bacteroidales bacterium
CAACGGCAAGAAAGTGTTCATAAACTGTCTGAATTTGGAATTGGTTATCAGATGGTGCCGCTTGAGAGGCGCAGAAAGGCTAAAAATCAACTACATGGTTATCAGTGTGTTACAGAGATATGGATTTTTCTCGCGCACTTTACACTTTATAATATACTGTTAATCAGAAAGTTACATTTTTGCCTTTTTGTGCGTTCTGAGAGGGATTGCAAAATGGTTCCCAGAAGTGACTGAAGGAGAGGTTGTTTCATTGAAAAAAATTTTGAAAAAGGTTTTTCCATTCACGCATACCGCGTTATGCTTACATGCGAGTTAGCCCGCCCGCCACAAAGCGGCCGGGATTAGAAACTAAGCTCGATTCCAAATGTCAAGGCAAACCGATTATCCACAGGCTTCCGGACTCCGTTGATTGTATTATACCGGTGAGTAAGACGCCAAGTAGCATCCACGCGGAACATCCTGAATATATTAGAGATACCAACACCGGCCTCCATATACGGTTTGCTCAAAGAGGACATCTTTTCCGGGAACAGAAGCACGGCTTTGGATTTTGCTCCCTGTCCGTCATAACTGCTTCCGTTATTGCGCTCAGAAAGAGTGCCGTAAGCAGCCTTGTACGTGAAAATTTCTCGCCATTGCAATCTCTTAAGCAAAGGAATCTTACCAAGGAAGAATCCTTTAAAATTATGCTCGTAGAACAAAGTCACCCATGTATCTGAAGCAAACTCATAAAAGTCCATACATGTAAATGCCGTCTCATCATGGAAATACGTGCCGTTACCCTCATGCAACTTAAGCAGCGGATACGGCACCTTACCTAATATTCTTCCGCCGGATAGCTGAATATTTGACACTCCTACCGGAGGCAATTGCAAATCATACTCAATTTTCCCTTCAGCCCTAAAATAGCCGTAACTATTGTTACTCAAACCTTTAACTGCAGCAATCAAATCTACGGTAATGACGGGAAATTCTGTGAACATATATTGTTTGTCAAACACTCCGCGCGTTACCGTCTCATTCCAAGAGAACCGCGCTGTATAATGAAACTGATTGGCGGCAACGGAAGTAACATGTGTACTGTCGGGAGCATACATGGGAACATATCTGTTTGAATAAATTCTTCTGCTCTCAATTGCAAAGGTGTTGTCAAAGCCGGTACGCCACTCTTGTAAATACTGCAGTGAAAAATCATTTACAGGGCTCATTTTCTGGCTGTTGCCCTTAGCCAGCAAGGATGACAAAATATTGCCCTCCGTAAAGGCGTCTATTCCTTTTCCAAGCTGCAGCGCATCATGTTTAAAACTCAAAGTAAGTTTCTTGGTTGGCTGATTGTTAAACATATACTCTACAGTACCGCCTCCCTTAAAATTCCGGTCTTTTGTACCATAGGCGGAGTAAAGCATGAATCTCCATTTCTTGCTTAAATCATCTGTCGTTCGGGCTCCCATCTGGAACCTGGCTCCCTCTAAATTATTGAAACTAAACACTTTAAAGTAAGGTCCAAAACCCACGTATTTTGTATTGTAGTAGCCGTTGAAGACAGTGTTAAGCACCGTGTAAATATTTCTGTATAGCGGAACATTTTTTATTGAGTCCACCATCTTGTAAATATTGCTCTCTTTTGCGGTCAAAGCATAAGGCCTCACCTTATCCCAGTAAGACTCATCATTGTTTAAAACGTTTCCGTTAACAATCACGCTTGTATTTACTTTTGCCACATTATCAGGCAGTTGCATGTCAAAACGCGGCCGCAGGTAATCAACCTGCCTGCGCCCCAAAAATGAAATCATCTTGGAGGAATCCCGGAGCGTGACGGAGAAATCTGCATACATTTTATCCTGCTTATAGAACCAAACCGAATCTGCAAGGCTCCCGACAGATTTGTTCCCACCTGTATTGCCACCGGCAACTCTCTCATTCTCAACATCAATAACCAAATCTCTAATCCAATTGACATTGGAGCCTTTCTTAAGTTTTGCGTGTATTTCTTTTAACGCAAAATCTTGAGCATCAATGGACATCTCTCCGTCAAACACGGGAGAAGAGACAAGCTTGGACGGATGGTATCTTATTTTGTAAGTCTTCCTACCATCTATAATTGTACTGTCAATCAAATAGTAATTGTAGTAAATATTCCCCACTGAGGAGATTGGAGAAGGCAACTGCACCCCAAAAATGTCTATGTAATTATTATAAAAATTAGTCTTGACATTCATGTTGCCGGTAAACTGCGCCAGAGTATACTCGTCTTTTATGCCGGATATCTTGCTGGCCTTTATCACCTCTTTATTCACAGCCGGATCCTTTTGATGATAAAAATGAGAATCCGCTTCTGATATCATGACCGGCAAATACGGCTGTCCTGAAATAACGGAAGTGTCCATGTAATTGAAGACAAAACCAAATTTTTCCCTCAACACCTTGTTTTTTATTTGCTCTTCCGCATTTGTCAAATCCAGCTCCATTTTGCTGTAAATATCACAGTCATAACGGTCTCTCTCTTCCGGATTGTTTCTGTATTTGTTATCATCCGTTCTCTTAAGAATAGAACGGACATAATGATCATCCGGCTTTACAACAATAGCACTAAGATTTGTAACCTGCTCATTAAGAGCAAAATTAACTTCCTTGAATCCTCCCTTAACTATTGGAAACTCCTGTTGTTCATAGCCAATGATCATAGCGCAAAGTATTCCGTCCGTGGGTTTGCGCGTCTCCATTGTATAGTAACCGTCCAAATCCGTTGAGACACCTATGGTTGTGTTCTTAAAAAACACACTTACAAATGGGATTGACTCTCCTGTTTTTGCATCAGTCACACGCCCCTTCACTTTTGTGGTTTGAGCCACAGAAATATCTGACAATAAAAATATTACGCTGACAAATAAAATCAACGCCGGCATGAATTTCCTCTTTTTATTCCC